>JAIRRU010000130.1 GCA_031255815.1 Treponema sp.
TTGTCGATGTGCCCGCCGGTGTTAAAAAGCTCTTTCAAAAACAGTTTGCGGAGGAGGGGCATCTGCCTGATGGCGCAGACGTTCCGGTCGTCGGGGAGTATCTTCTTCTGAGAGCCGTAGCTGCGGCGCCCGCTGGCCCCCACGGCCAGGAGGAGCAGCTTCTCTTTAAAGCGCCGCGTTTCCCTTCCCTCCCCGTCCAGGGCGCGGACATCCAGCGGGCCTACCCGGTATATCCGGTCGTAGAACAGGGCCGCGATATCCACCCAGAGTTTGTAGGAATCTCCCGGCAGCTTTCCCTTCATCCGGTTGGTCATATGGGTAACAAAGGCGTCGAGCCCCACGGAAAGGATGTTAAAGGCAAGGTAGGGGCCTTTTCCTGAAGCGGTTGTCAGCCTGACGGCGGGGCTAAGCCCGATACTTACCGGGCGGACGAGGAATTCCAGAGCCCTGTCCAGTTCCGGCGCGTCCGCCCCGTCGTTCCCCGTACCCATGGGGAGGCGCAGCACGGCAAAACGCCGGCGCAGGGCTTCCGGGGCCTGGTAGAGCACGCTCAATACCTCGTTACTCGTACCGTCCCCCCCGGCGGTGATAATCAGGTGAAAGATCCCCTCCCCGGAATTTTGCCGGGCTCCGGCGGCGCGTTCCTTTCCGGCTTCAGCCAGGAGGCCTGAGCTTATGATCCTGGCATCGCCCGGCCCTGAGGTGGGGTAAAAAACGCCGCTGCCCTCCCGCAGGGGATTTGCCCGGGCTTTCCCCGCATAATCCGCCAGGATACGCCGGTGTTTTTTCCAGCGCGACCCGATGGTAAAACCGCCGGCCCGGGGGTTGGCGATGAGGGTCCAGCGAAGGGGCCGTCCCGGCGCCACCAGGCAGCGGGAAGAGATAAGATCTATGGAACCGGCAAAATCCTCAAGCTTCAAGGCCCGCCTCCAATGCCCGGGGAAGGCGGTAGACATCCTCCACCCCCTCCACCAGGATGCCCCCCATCCCCATTTCCAGGGGAAGGGCCAGGTCTATTTCGTAACGATCCCCGATGGAGACGCAGCCCTCCGCGGCCGCCCCCGATTCTTCCGCGGCTTTGCGGAAAGGTATCTCGTGAGGTTTGGAAACCATGCAGCTGTCAAGCCCCACCAGAACCGGGAAGACAGCCTCCAGCCCCAGGCAGCGAAGAGTCCTCCTTGCTATGGAAAGGGGATTGTTGGTAAGCAGCGCCAGCTTGTACTGGCCGGACAAAAGCAGAAGGGTTTCCCGGAGCCGGGCGTCGCCTTCAAGATGGGCTTCGGGCCGGTAGAGTTCTTCCCGCCACCGGATATTCTCTTCCATGGAGACCCCGAAGCTTTCAAGGATAAGGCTCAGGCTGGGGCTTTTCCCCGGGTTTTCCCGGACCCGGCTTTCCCGGAAGCGGGCTATTTCCTCCCCCAGCTCCGCCGGATCTTTCCCCTTCAGGGCGGCGAGCCTTTCCACCAGAAGATCGGTCTGGGAACGGAGGTAGGTTTCGTTGGTGTAGAGGGTTCCGTCCATGTCGAAGATAAGCAGGATCCTTTCCGTCCGGCGCCGTTCCGGCAGTTTATATATTTTCATGGGAACCCGATGTAAGCAGCTTCCCGATAATTTCCCGGTTATCGAGCAGGGAACTCAGGGACTGCTGCTGGTGGAGCCGGGAGATGGTCTGGGCAAAAAGCTTAGTGATATTCACGCTGAGGTACCATTCGCGCTTCAAAAGCTCCTCCTGGTAGATGGCGTTGGTTCCCAGGATCCGGTAAAAGAGGCCGTTCCGGTAGGCCTCGTCAAAGCAGGAAACGGCCCGGCCGGAAAAGAGGGGCAGGCTGATGGCGCAAATCACCTTGCCCGCCCCGTGTTCCCTGAGGGTTTCCATCCCCTTGAGGAGGGTTCCCCCGGTTCCCAGCATATCGTCGGCCATAAAAACCATCTTGCCCCGCACGTTCCCCAGCAGCTTGATATCGGCGATATTGTTCTCGTTGGCGTCTTTGCTTATCCGGGAGTAGTCCCGTTCCTTGTAGATCATGGCCAGGGGTTTTTTCAGGGCGGTGGCGTAGAATTTGTTCCGATCCACCCCCCCGGGATCCGGCGAGACTACCACAAAATCATCGTTCAAAATCCCGTCCATCCGGGAAAGGGCGCGGATGATCTGGTAACTGGCGTGGAGGTTCTCCAGGTGAAGCCGATCAAAGGAGTTGCCGATATCGCGGGAATGGATGTCCAGGGTAATGATCCGGTTCACCCCCAGGTGTTCCAGGATCTTCCCCACCCGGCTGGCGGTAAGGCCCTCCCGGCCCTTGGACTTGTGCTGCCGGGAGTAGGGGTAGATGGGCAGAACCGCGGTCACCCGCCCGGCCCCGGCCTGCTTTGCCGCGTCCACCGTTACCAGCATGGTCATTAGGTGATCGTTCACCGTAAGAACCCGCTTCTCGCTGCCGTTGTTGAAATTCACCGGGAAGCGGTTTTCCACATCCTGGAAGATATAGATGTCCCGGTTGCGGACCGATTCCAGGATCTCCGCCTTTACTTCCCCGTTGGCAAAGATGGTGAAGCGGGTGGGAATTTTGAGGCGGGGAACCCGTATTTCCTCCGGATTGCCCGGAATACGCTGGGGATTTACCGTCTCGTTGATAAAGTTGATCCGCCGGATAACCTCGCCCTTATCCATGCTGTAACGCCCGGCCATGTCGGCGGCGATACCCTCAAGATTCCGGCGATAACCTTTCCTCAGATGGGAAACCACTTCATCGGCAAAAACTTCGCCGCCGGGACACGCGATAACGGCAAGATTTGCCGGATTTGTATGGTTCATGGATAGGGAAATGATGCCACAGTGGCGGCTAATTTTCAAGAATGGTAATTTCTACCCGGCGGTTCCGCGCCCTCCCCTCCTCGGTACGGTTATCCGCCACCGGGCGCCCGGCGCCGTAACCCCGAACCACCACCCGATCCGCGCCGCGAACCTCCCGGGC
>JAIRRU010000157.1 GCA_031255815.1 Treponema sp.
TTTCTATGGTTTCCTGTATGTTTATGTTATTTCCCATCCCGGGTTTAGTTATAGCATATATTGTTTGTTTATATCAAGGGAACCGGCTGAATAGTTACCTTTTTTCCTTCCTTCTTCGCCTTTGTGCGCCTTCGTGGTTAAAATTCTTGTTCCCGGTTGTTACTCCTGTCATTCCGGCTCTATATGACGTTTTTGCGGTTACGATAAAGGAACGCGAAGCGTTCCAGCAACCGCAAAAATGCGGGCGTACTCCATTATTTTTAATAGCATTTGTTATTCCAAATTGATATATTTTTTCAATTCACTTAATCGGCTAATTTCATAAGTTGGTGTAACATCTGTGTTATTTATGTCAGCAAATTTATTAAACCAACAACTGTCAATTTCTGAATTATTTCCGCCTGCTATATCCGCCGAAAGAGAATTACCAATTATAAGAGCCTTGTTCTTATCAATTCCATCCAGCCCAGCTGATATGCTATCATTTCTTGCGGAGTACGATCCGCACCGTCAAAACGTAAATCTTTTTCATTTTCGCTCCTCAATACATCAATTGTGAATGTTACTGTTACAATGCTTTAGTCCGGGTGTTATATTTAGCCAAGATGGATTTGTGTTTTTTCCAGAAAATTTGACCGGCATGCCGTCCAACCTGCGTTTCAGCGCAAGCAAGGTACCAGGGCCTTACTTGCGCTAAAATGTCTGATACGCCCGCCGATTTACCGGGCTGCCGGGAAATTGAACCGCGAAGGGCGCGAACCACACTAAGGCGGGTTAAAAACCCCTCGGGCTCAAGGCAATTGAGATGAAGTATCGAAGTTTTCGGCGTAAAAGCTCGCAGTGTTCGTGCGGTTGGCGGCTATCCTTTTATCTATACTTTCAGCCTAATCAGCTTGCCGGGTCTCTTAGCCGGCTTGGAAAAAGGCGGCCAGGGTTTCGGCGATTAGGCGGTGGCCTTGGGCGGAAGGGTGGTTGCTGTGGGACAGCAGGGCGGTGAGGTCTTCTTTTTTATGCACCCTTTCCCGGAAGGCTTCAAAACTGTCCGCCAGACCCGTCCCGTATTCGCCGGCCAGGCTCCGGATCTGGGCGGCGTGGGATTCCAGAAGGGACCATTGTTCGTTTCCGGCAAAGAAGGAGGTATCCCAGGAAGGGGTAAGCAGTATCACCTTAACGCTCTTTGCCAGGGCGGCTTCGATCATCTTCCGCCAGGCCGCTCCGGCCTGCGCCAGCCCCGCCCGGCGGTCATTAAGGCCGTAGTCTATGGTTACCAGATCCGGTTTATGGCAAAGCGCGTCGTCGTGGAAGCGTTCCGCTCCCCGGGGGGAAGTCTCGCCCCCGATAGCGGTAACAATTACGTTGACGACCGCGAAGGGGAAGCGATCCTTGATAATCCGGTGCAGCAGGGCGGGATAGGCCTCGAAGGTATTCACAAAGGGGGTGGCAAAGTAACCGGCGGGAACGCTGTGGCCGTGGCAGACGATATTAACGCTGCGGTTATCGGGCCATTTCTTCCGGAGTTCTTCAGTCAAAGCGTCAAGGTAACGGAGGGTATCGGCAATCATGCCTAATCATACCACAGGCGGAAGCCTGTGTTCAGCCTCGCAACAGGCGGCAGGAAGCCGGAAACCCCCCGCGAACAGCGGGGGAGAATACAGGCGGAACGCCGGATTAAAAAGCCCGTGTTTGTCCGTGCCGTTCGCGGCCGATTCTTCTGCGTTTATCTTGGAGCAAGCGCCGGGGTACGGGCCGCGCCTTCCGATCAGCGTTTTTCTTTTACCTTTTCCTTCTCCTTGGTTATTTTCTGATCCAGCACGTCCATCAGTTTGTCTATCGCCGGATTAAGATCGAAGTTGCTTTCTTTTACATGTATGGAAACGCCCCAGCGGAAGTTGACCTTCGCCTCCGCCGTGAACTCTTTGTCTTTGGTTAAGGTTACAAGAAAATCCACAATCATATTCTCCGCGTTGTGGATGCGGGCAATTTTCCGTTCCAGATACTCCCGCCCCTCGTCCTTCAGGGTGAAATGCACCGCCTTGATGTCAATATTCATACTTGCCTCCTACAGTTTTACTATCCGAATATGCCTCAACGGGCATACGAAGAACCCAGATCAAGCTCCCCCCGGTATTTGGCTACCGTGCGCCTGGCCAGGCTTATTCCCCGCTTTGCCAGGAGTTCCGCTATCTTCCTGTCCGAAAGGTTCCCCCTTTCCCCGGCGATGATTTCCCGGATAACTTCCTTGACTCCCTCCTTGGAGTATTTGGAACCCCGCGAACCGGCGCCGCTTATCGAATTGGTAAAGAAATAGCGGAGTTCGAAGATGCCCCATTCGGTTTCCATGTATTTTCCGTTGGCGGTACGGGATACGGTGGTTTCGTGGACATCCAGTTCCTGGGCGATATCCCCCAGGGTAAGGGGGGAAAGGTGCTTGGGGCCGTTGGTAAAAAAGGAACGCTGAAATTCCACTATGGCCCGGGAAACCTTCAAAAGCGTGTGGTTCCGGCGGTTCACCGACTGAATGAACCAGCGGGCCTCCCGTATGTTCTCCCGGACAAAATCCCGGGTTACCCGTTCCTCTCCGGCACTGTCTTTTCCGCCCTCTCTCCCGGCGCCCCGTTTCGGCTTTACCGCCAGCTTCATGAAAAAGGGGTTGATTCCCAATACCGGAATCTCCTCGCCGTTCAGGATGAGGGCAAATTCCCCCTCCTTTCTGACCACCTGCACGTCGGGAACAACGTAGCGCGTTTCTCCGGAGGAAAAGCGCCTGCCGGGGAAGGGGGAAAGCTCCCGGATCCGTTCCAGCAGGAGACACAGCTCCGCCTCGGAACGGTTGAGCTTTCTGGCAACCTCGGCTGTCTTTCCCCGATCCAGGGGTTCCAGGTAAGCCAGGAGTTCCTCCGCCTCCGGGGGGATATCGGGGCGGAGCCCTATCTGCACCCGGAGGGATTCCAGGTAGCCTTCGGTGCAGGTTCCCTGGGGATCCAGGGAACGGACCAGCTCCAGGGCCTCCCCCAGCCGGGCCGGGGCCGGATCGCCGGGCTTTTCGCTGAAAAGCAGCTTTACCTGTTCCTTGTGGAAGCCGTCGGCGTCCAGGTTCCGGATCAGGGTTTCGCAGATCCGGCGCATATCCCCGTCCAGGGCTTCCAGCTGGAGCTGCCAGAGCAGATGTTCCTGAAGGGTTTCCGGCCGGGTAAGGATGCCTTCGATGAAGCGCTGCTTTTCGTCAGCGGCTTCCTCAGCCCCCCGGCGGGCAAAGCCGGAATCGGAAGCGGTTTCAAAATAATCGTCTTCTTCCCGGCGGGCGGAGCTTACCGCGGCGTCCAGCGAAACGGTGGTACGATCCTCAACTATCTCCAGAGCGGGGTTCCGCTCAATCTCCTCTTCTATCTTTTCCCGCAAGTCCGCAATGGGAAGCTCCATCAGCTTGATGGCCTGATAGAGCTGGGGATTCATCCTGAGCCGTTGTTCCTGAATGAACGAGGGACGCTGCAACTGCATGAAAAATACTCCCAAAATCCATCATAACATTAAAAGGCCGTAAATACCATGGAAATCTTCCGGATACGGCCGGGCGCGCGGGCCCCGGGGGAGGCCGGGAAAAGGCCCTTTCCCGGAGCCGGGCGGCTTCGCCCGCGGCGGAGGGTTCCGGAGGAGGCCGGGTGAAGGCCCTCCCGGAACCTCCCGGCAAGACCGGATTGCGCTATACTTGAGATCCATGGCAAACATATTCGACTATATCGCCTGGCGGGGGGATCTGAGTTTCAGGAACGCTCCCTTCAACCCGGTGGACAATATCATCCTTACCCACGCCGCCTATTTTCCCTTTGACGGCATAGTGCCGGGGCCGGAGGAAAAGGGCGGCCTTAGCTTCGCGGAGGCGGCGAAACAGGCGGCGTCATTGCTGGAACGGGACAGCGGCGCTTTCGGCGAAAAGCTGATATTCAAGGACGATCTCGCCCTGCTTGCCGAGCTGGGGGCCTCGGGACGTTACGGGGGTCTTGAGCTTGCCGCTTACGTGAACCAGATAGATCTGAACGCGGAAAAACAGTTTTCCGCCCTGACCATCCTTTTCCAGGACAAGAGGGCGCTTGTCAGTTACCGGGGAACGGATAACACCCTTGTCGGCTGGAAAGAGGATTTTAACATGAGTTTTAGCGCGGCCATCCCGGCCCAGATCGAAGCGGCGGCCTATCTGGAAAGGGCGGCCGCCCGCGTCCGGGGGCCCCTGCGGGTGGGGGGGCATTCCAAAGGGGGCAACCTGGCGATCTACGCCGCGGCCTTCTGCGACACGAAGATCCGCCGCCGGATCAAGGCGGTCTACAGCAACGACGCGCCGGGCTTTAGCAAAGCGGTAATCTCCAGCCCCGGCTACCGGGCGATCAGCGGGAGAATACACTCCTTTGTCCCCCAGTCGTCGGTAGTAGGAATGTTATTCGAACACGAGGAAGACTACACGGTAGTCAGGAGCGCCCAGACCGGGCTTATGCAGCACGATGTCTACTCATGGCAGGTTACCCGGGATGACGTGGAACGCCTCGACCGGGTCACCGAGGGAAGCCGCTTTATGGACAGAACCCTTAAGGAATGGATCGGCGGCCTAAGCCGGGAGGAACTGCGGCGGTTTACCGACACCCTGTACAGCATACTCAGCTCCACCCGGGCGGACTCCCTGCCCAAACTCAGCTCAAGCTGGCTCAAAAACGCCGGCCGTATGATACATACTTTCAACGATATTGACGAACCCACCAGGGAACTTGTCCGCAAAACCCTGGCCGCCCTGTTCCGGGCGGCGAGGAACAATATCACTACTCTGCTGCCGGGGAAGGGAAAGGCGGAGGATAAAGGGTAAGCCCCGGACTCTAAGCCCGATATAGCGTCCCGGCCTAAGGCCGCTCAGCCTGCCCTTCTCCAGCACGAGCCTGCCCGCGACAAAAACGTAATCGAAGCCGGCGGTAAAGCGATCCGGCGAAACGTAATCCGCCGGGGCCGAAATATTTTCCGGCCGGAAGATTACGATGTCCGCGTCAAAGCCCGGCTTGAGCAGCCCCTTGCCGGGAAGCCCCATCGCCTCCGCCGGGAGGCCGGTAAGTTTGTGCACCGCCTCCTCCGGACTCAGCAGCTTGCGGCGGCAGACCAGTTCATGAAAAACCATGGAAGTATTGGTGTTGCTCCGGGGATGGGGAAGGCCCCTCCCTGAGTAAAGGGAATCGGAAATGATGCTCGTATAGGGCAGGCGGATGATCCGGTCTATAGCTTCCTGGCAGGTTATGTAGTCCACCATGGTCACATTACAGCGTTCCTCCGCCAGCAGATCAAAGGCCGCGTCAAAGGGATCGCTTCCCCGGAGGGCGGCGATCTCCGCGAGGTTCTTCCCGATGAGGGGGCGGTTCCCCTCCGACTCAAGGCCGGTAACGTAGATCGCCTCCCAGCCGAGCCCCAGGACGACGTTCTCAAAGTCCCTGCCCGGTTCGGCGAGGGCGCGGCGGCAGCCGGCCCGTTCTTCCGGGTCTTGGAGGCGGCGGAGGGTTTCCCCGATCCCCCCGGCAAGGAAGGAGGGGGGAAGCACGGAGAGCAGCTGGGTACTCCCCGCCGTCCAGGGGTAGGCGTCGCAGTCTATCCGCATACCCTCCTCCCGGTTCCGCTCGATAAGGGCGATAACCTTTTCAAGGCCGGCCCCCCAGTTTTTCCGGCCGATACATTTGAAGTGGCTTATCCGCAGGGGCGTCCGGAGAAGCCGGGCCGCCTCTATGGCCTCGGCCGCCGAGGGGTACAGCAGATCCCCCTCCCCCCGGAGGTGGCAGACCAGGGGCGGCCCCTCCCCGGCCCGGCTTGAGGGCCTTCCCCGCCCCGACAGGGGGGCCAGGGCCCTGGCCAGCCCGGCGGCGTTGTAGTAAGAGTCGGGCAGGTAGGAAAAGCCTACCGAAACCCCCGGTACGCCGGAGGCAAGGGCGTCCTCCAGAAAGGCGCGGATGCGGCTCAGTTCCTCTTCCCCGGGGATCCCGCCGCCGTAACCCATGGCCGCGGCCCGGATGGTCCCGCTTCCCGCGAGGATGCCCGCGTTCAAAGGCAGGGCCGTGGTCTTGAGCAGGGAGGCATATTCGGAAAAGCTTTCGAAACGGAGGGGCCTTCCCCCGGCATCCTCCTCCGGCAGGGTTCCGGTTACCGGGGCCAGGAAATCCAGTATCCCGGCGCGCCGGGCCGAGGGCAGAGGGGCGATGCTCAGGCCGCAGTTCCCGTTAATGATGCTGGTGATCCCCTGGCGCAGTTCCGCCTCCCCGAAACCGGGACGGAAAACCGCCGCGTCGGCGTGACGGTGAATGTCGATAAAACCCGGAGCCGCCAATTCCCCGTTCAGTTCTATGGTGCGCCCCGCCTCGCCCCCGACACGGGGGGCCAGAACTTCAATCCTGCCGTCCCTGACGCCGATATCCCCGGTAAACCCGGGCTTTCCCGAACCGTCTATGACGCGCGCGTTTTTAATCAGCAGATCAAACATCGTGGTTAAAAACTGTAGCCCTCCCCGCAAGGCGGGTCAAGCGGCGGCGGCAAACAGGATGCGGCAGGCCGGCCCGCTTCGCGGAAGCGCAGGGCGCCGGTTTTCGCAGTTTCGCGGATTATATCCAAACCCCGCGTCAGGATAAACGCGGGGGAATTCGCGGATCACAAGCCATCTATCCTTGCTCCCTCCGGGGCAGGGACACGGTACGCAACGTTTATAAGGGGATCTTTTGTTTTTTCCATCCAATCCCAAAGCCGCGCCGAAAGCTCGTTAAAAACCGGAAGATATTCCGAATTTTCCGCCAGGTTCTCTCTTTCCACCGGATCAAGCCAAAGATCAAAAAGCTGCTCCCTGGGCACCGGTTTTTTGAACATACCCGCGCCTGCCATAAAAGCTTTGCCCGGGCCGTCATCGGTATTAGAGGGGGGAAGCTGGTTGTGATAATCAAAATGGCGGATAAGCTTGTAACGGTTTGTACGTATACAGCGCTTTGGCTCGTAGGAGGCGTGATAGGTAACTTCTGAAAAAACAGCTTCATTCACTTCCTCCTTCTTTCCTTCCAATACCGGGGCCAAGGAAACCCCGCCAAGCCAGCCGGGTTTTTCGAGGCCGCAGAGTTCGCAAAGGGTCGGGAATATATCAACCTGGGAAACCAGAGCGTCGGCCGCCGTTCCGGCCCCCGGGTTGCCGGGGTATTTCATCATCAATGCTACCCCTATGCCGGTATCGTAAAGGTGGCACTTCATGTTGGGAAAGGCGATCCCGTGATCGGTAGTAAAAAAAATAACGGACTTATCATCAAGTCCGGTTTCCCGGATCGCGTCCAGCACTATCCCCGCACATTTATCGGCCACAGAAACACTGCCTATATAACCGGCCATATCCTCCCGGTTGTTTTTGTTGTCGTAAAGCGTAAAGGGCGGCTGGACATACTCCTGGCCCGCCGTCCCCCGCGCCTCGGGGAATTTCCGGTGGGTGTTTATCATGCCAAAAGAGAGGAAAAAATCCCCCTTCCGCCCTTTCCGGCTTCTGATGTAGGAAGCCGCTTTTCCCGCCGAATCCAGATCGTATTCCGCCGGATCATTGATGTACATACCTGTTCCTCGCTCCTC
>JAIRRU010000224.1 GCA_031255815.1 Treponema sp.
CTTTGCAAAGGGTAGTTAAAGATTGTCCGGTAAAGCCCGCAAACACCTCGTTATCTCCTTTTTTTAGTAAAACAGATTTTGTTGAATATGTCAAGGGGAAGGCAAACCCAAACGCTGAAACTGTTCGGGAGGAGCGTCGTTCTCTTTCATAAGGGCGATCATCTTATCCCGCATCTCCCTTTCCAGGGAAGGATCATCCTTAATGGGGCGGTTCTGCCCGGGATCGGCGGAAAGATCGAAGAGGAGATCCCCGTATTGGCAGGCCCCCGGGGGCGTCAGGCTGTCAAAGCGCATCAGGGGCATGTCTTTGGTAAAGGAGAAGGGTCCGGCCTTTTCCATGGTTTTTATTTCCGCCGGGAAAAACAGGCAGTTCCCGTGGGCCGGCATGAGGGTATAGTTGTAGAGGGGCCGGTTCGTTTCCGAGGCGGGGGCCTTCATATAGACATAACGGCCGTCGGTACAGCACACATGGGCGCCGTGGAGGCCGAAAAGCCCCGCCTCCCGGACGGATCTGTTCTCCTCTATCAGGGGGGCGATGGATTTTCCCTGGCAGTCCGGCGGGGGCTCCAGGCCGAAATACCGCAGAATAGTCGCCGGAAGATCGACGGTCTGTACCAGGCCGGAACGGCTCTCGTTTTTCCTGCCGTACCGGGGATCCCAGATGAAAAGGGGGATATGGGCGATCTCGTTGTACTGGGGCATGTAATTTTTCGCCCAGAAACCGTGTTCCCCCAGCATATACCCGTGATCGGTATTGACGATGAGCAGGGTATCTTTCCACAGATCCAGCCGATCAAAGAGATCCAGGATCTTCCCCAGATACCAGTCGCACATGGAGAGGAGGGCAAAATAGGAACGCCGCGCTTCCGCTGTTTCTTCGGGGCTTTCCTTAACCGGGGCGTAGTCGGGCCAGTCGAAACGGGGGCCGGAATAGGCTGTGGGGTAAAGATCCTTGTATTTCTGGTAGCTGAAAAAGGGCTCATGGGGATCAAAGGTTTCAAGCTGCAGAAACCATGAATCTTTTGCCCCGTTGGTTTCGATAAATTCCATTCCCGCCTTAAAGGTCAGCGCTTGGGGATGATCCTCCTCGTTTTGCAGGAAACTGCGGTTTACGATATCCTGTTTGTAAAGCCGTTCCCGAAAATTTTTGAAGCGGATCAGGTTGGGGTTCCCATCCTCCAGGCCGCCTGCCACCCCTTTCCAGAAATCCCCCTCCTGGCCGCGGAAATTTTCCCAGGTGCTGTAGCGGTTATGGTAAGTGGCGCCTCCGTCTTCCCAGTAGTGGTAATGATCGCTTGCCAGGTGGCTGTGGATCCCGTTCTTTCTCAGGATCTCCGGCATGGAATCGTCAAAAGGCTCCAAAGGCCCCCAACTCCGGTGGAGGAAATTGTAGCGCCCGGTATGGAGTTCCCGCCGGGCGGGCATGCAGGGAAGACTCCCGGCGTAACAGTTGTCGAAACGGACCGAATGTTCCGCCAAACGGGAGAAATTCGGGCTTACCGTGGTTCCGCAGCCGTAGGGGCTGAGGAAACGGCGGTTCAGGGAATCAAACATGATCATTACCGCTTTCATAGGGCTTTCCCCTTTTCGGCGGCCCAGTGTTTCTCCAGAGCGGCCCGCCATTCTTCCGCTTCGGCGCGCAGCTCCCCCGCAATCCGGGGCAGTTCCCCTGCCAGATTGGTCTTTTCCCCCGGATCTTCGGCAAGGTTCGCCAGGAAGACCTCCTCCTTACAGGGACCCTCCTCTACCAGTACCCCGTTGAGCACCAGCTTATAGTCTCCCTTTCTAAGGGCGGTTTGCTTATCCATTTCCCAGAAGATCGCCTCATGGGGAGACGGGGCCTTTTCGGTGAGCATGGGCATGATATCCCGGCCGTCGAGCCGGTAATCTTCCGGATTTCCCCCGGCCAGCTTAAGGAGGGTGGGGAAAAAATCCATGGATACCGCCGGTTCGGTGATCACCTGGCCGGCGGGGATGCGGCCGGGCCAGGAGATCATGGCCGGTACCCGGATACCCCCCTCGAACAGACTGAATTTATGGCCCTTGAATTTTCCCGAACTTCCCCCATAGTAGGGATCCTCCCGGCCGTCCAGCCAGTTCCGGGATTCCCGGGAGGGGCCGTTGTCGCTTTGAAAACAGATCACCGTATTGTCTAACTGGCCCTGCCGCTCCAATTCATCCATGATAGCCCCCAACCCGTCGTCCACGGCGCTGAGCATCGCCGCCATCACCTGCCGATCCCAGGGAAGACGGGCGAAACGATCCAGGTACTTTTGGGGGGCGTGCCTGGGGTAGTGGGGGGCGTTGTAGCCCAGGTAAAGGTAGAAAGGCCGGCGGCTTCCCGAATCGCTCTCCCGGCATTTCTCACGGATATACTCCACCGCCTTGTTACTGATCAGATCCGTAAAG
Source organism: Treponema sp. (assembly GCA_031255815.1). Next base: position 2,410 of record JAIRRU010000224.1, read on the forward strand.
TACTGCCCGTTGTTCCAGACCTCGTCGTTGTTCTCCCAGAGGTCGTGGCAGGGGTTGGCCCTTCCGTCCGCCATGCCCCAGTAGAATATGTGAGAATAGTAGTCAATACAGCCGGCCATAAAGCCGTAGAAATAATCGAAACCGTTTTGGGCGGGCCGGCACTCCGGGGCCAGCCCCAGATGCCATTTGCCGATCAGGGCAGTATGGTAACCCAGTTTTTTTAGCGCCGCGGCGATGGTGGGGGTTTCCGCCCTGAGCCCTGTGGTGGTACGGCGTCCGGCGAGGATGGCCCGGACCCCGGCGTAAGCGGGGTAACGTCCGGTAAGGAGGGAGGCCCGGGAGGGGGAACAGACCGGGCTGTTGGAATAGAAGGACTCAAAGCGGGCCCCCGACGCGGCAAGGCGGTCAAAATGGGGGCTGGCTATATCGGCGCTGCCCATGCAGCTCAGATCGCCGTAGCCCTGATCGTCGGTCATGATGGTGATGATATTCGGTCTTTCCTTTTGGTCTTTCACATCGATCCTCCTTTGGTGTATATGGCCGCGTTTATCCGGGGAATATCCGCCGATTCGCCCCGCTCATAAAGGTAACATTTTACCCGCCGCCCGCCGAAGACGTACTCGGGGGGCTCGGTAGTATAACAGCGATCCTGCGCCAAAGGACAGCGATTGGAGAACATGCACTGACTTTTGCCGCCGGTAAGATCGGGGGGTTCCTCTTTAGCCTCGAGGGTTATTTTTTCTTCCCGGAAAGGTTCGGGGGTACTGTTGAGGAGGAGGATAGTATAGGGGTGGCAGGGCCGCTCTATCATGTCCTCTATACCCCCGTATTCCACGCAGGTTCCCGCATACATCACCGCCATGTGATCCGCCATATAACGGGCCGAGGCCAGATTGTGGGTAATATACATCATGGTGAGCCCCTGCTTCTCCTTGAGTTCCAGGAGGAGGTTCATAATGTCAATGCCGATGGACACATCCAGCATGGATGTGGGTTCATCCGCCACAATGACGGAGGGATTCACCGCCAGGGCCCGGGCAATGACGATCCGCTGGCGCTGCCCGCCGGAAAGCTGGGCGGGATGTTTCCCGATAAAATCTTCCGCCGGGGTAAGACCCACCAGTTCCAGGAGGCCGGTGACCCGCTTCCGGGCCTCCCCGTTTTTGAGCCCCCCGGCGTGGAGGCTTACCGCCCGGCCGATAATGTCCCCCACAGTATGAGCAGGGTTAAGGCTGCCGAAGGGATCCTGAAAGATCATCTGGATCCTGCTGCGGAAATCCCGAAGGGCCCTTCTGCCTTTTACCGCGCTTACCGATTCGCCGTCCACGAAAATTTCCCCGGCGCTGGGTTCGTGGAGTTTCAGAAGAAGCCGGGCCAGGGTGGTTTTTCCGCAGCCCGATTCCCCTACCACCGCCAGGGTACGGCCTTCCCCGATGGAAAAACTTACATTGCTTACCGCGCGGAGCTGTTTCTTTTCAAAGATCTTCCCTTTGACCGGGAAATTCTTGCAGACCTTCCGGTATTCTATCTTGTTCATCCCTGCCCTCCAAATTCCGGGAAGTGGCAGGCGCAGAAATGCCCTTCCCCAAGCCTGGCAAACTCCGGGATCCTTTTGCCGCAGCTTTCCTGTCCCCGGTTGCAGCGCGGATAGAAGAGGCAGCCCTCCGGGGGGGTGATAAGATCCGGCACACTGCCGGGTATCCCCGAAAGTTTTACTTTTTCTCCCAGGAGGGAGGGAAAAGCCCGAAGCAGCCCCCGGGTATAGGGATGCCGGGCGCCCCGTTTCATTTCCCCCACCGGGGAAAGTTCCACCATCCGGCCCGCGTACATGATACCTATCCGGTCGCAGATCTCCAGCATCAGGGGGAGATCGTGGGTAATAAACAGGATGGAAAAACCCATCTCTTTTTTCAGTTCAAGGATCTTCCGGATGATGTTGTACTGGACCACCACATCCAGGGCCGTGGTAGGTTCGTCGAATATGATAAGATCGGGCTTTAAAGCCATGGCCATGGCTATTACCACCCGCTGGCGCATACCCCCGGACAATTCATGGGGATAGGCGCCGATCCGGTCTTTATCGATATTGACCAGGGCGAGGAGTTCCCGAGCCCGGCCCAGAGCCTCCCTGGGGCTTAGGCGCTGATGGGCCATGATGGCGTCGCAGAGCTGGCTTCCCACGGTGATCACCGGGTTGAGGTTGTTCATGGCGCTCTGGAGTACCATGGATGTTTTTTCCCAGCGGAAAAGCCTGAGTTCCTCCAGCCCGAAGGCAAGCACGTTGCTGCCCTTAAAGTCTACCTCCCCGCCCGAAACGGAGGCCGCCCCCTTGAGGAGCCGCATGACGGCAAAGGCGATAGTCGATTTACCGCAGCCCGATTCCCCGGCCAGGCCGAAAAATTCCCCCCGGTGAATGGCGAAGCTCACGCCCGTTACCGCCTTCAGCCGGCCCCGGGCAACGCGGTATTCCACGCTGAGCTTCTTTACCTCCAATAATACATCCGGCATACCTTTTCCTTATAGTTTTACCGCGCCGCCCCGATCCTGGGCATAGATACCCAGAAAAGAATTCCCGATAAGAATAAAACTGTAGCCCAGGGTGGCGATACAGAGCCCCGGGGGGATCATCCACCACCAGGCATTGTAGATAATGGCGCTGTTGTCGAAAGCTATGGAAAGCAACTTTCCCCAGCTGATAAGGGTGGGATCCCCGATGCCCAAGAAACTCATGGACGCCTCGGTAAGCATGGAACTGGTGATCACCATTACCATGTTGGCGGTTACCACGGGGAAGATATTGGGCAGGATCTCCCGGAACATAATCTCGAAAGGGCCCATCCCCAAAGCCTTGGCGGCGTCCACATAATCCCGCTTGCTTTCCGACAGGGTTTGGGAACGGATACTCCGGGCCATCCAGAGCCAGCTTAAGGAACCAATGATGATGATGGAACCCAGAATCCGCAGATCCTGAACAAAGGAGGCAATAACGATCATCACCGCCAGGGTCGGGATTACCAGCAGTACGTCTACAATACGCATCAGCACTTCCCCGACGATTCCGGCCAGGTAACCGGAGATTAGGCCCACCGCAATCCCGATAAGGCTGGTGAGGAGCCCCGCAAAGATACCCACCAGCATGGTTACCCGGGCGCCGTGGATCACCTGGGAAAAGAGATCCTGGCCGTAACTATTCACCCCCAGGGGATGGGCCAGGGAAGGTTTCTCCCAGGGGGTGAATTCGATGCTCCGGGGATTGTAGGGGGCGATCTGGGGCGCGAAAACGGCAATAATAAGAAAAAAAAGGATGATCCCTATCCCTATCTTTGCCCTGGTGTTGGACAGAATATATTTTTTGAACATTTTTTCCTCCGCGACAGGGGCCTACGACAGGGCAACCCGGGGATCGAGCAGGGGGTAGAGCAGATCCGCCAGCAGATTCATTGTTACCACGCAGAAGGCGATAATAGCAAAACAGCCCTGGATCAGGGGATAGTCCTGGTTGTAGATGGCGTTCATGATGGTAAGGCCGATACCGGGATAAGAAAAGATGATCTCCGTGGTGATGGCCCCGCCCACCGCGCTCCCCAGACTCAGCATGAGGCCGGTAAATGAGGGGAGCAGGGCATTCCGGAGGGCGTACTTTATCAGGATCCTGCTCCGCTTTAAGCCCTTAGCCTGGGCCAGGGTGATGTAATCCTCGGAAAAGATCTGGAGTATATTGCTCCGCATCATCACCATCCTGCCCGCCAGGGAAACTACAACGAGGGAAAGGACGGGCAGGAAGGCGTGGTAACAAACAGGGCCGATAAGGCGGTACCAGGGGGTTCCCGCGGGGATCCCGACCGGCATGGCGTGGGCCATGGGAAACCAGCCCAGATAGAAACTCAAACCCATAAGGATAAGCATCCCCACGAAAAAGTAAGGGGTGGACTGAATGTAAAAAGCCGCCCCCACGGCAATTTGATCGAAGAGCCTGCCCTGCTTTAAGGCCGCCAGCGTTCCCAGCAGCCAGGCAATGGCAAAGGAAATAAGGGTGGCGCTCAGGACAATCAGGAGGGTCCAGGGTACGGCCCGGGTGATGATGGAACTGACCGGAACCGGAAATATGCTAAAGGAGATGCCCAGATTCCCCCGGCTGAGCTGGAACAGGTACCGGCCGTATTGTTCAAAGATACCCTTGTCCAAACCGAATTGGGCCCGCAGGGCCTCGGCATATTCCCGGGAACCCATGGCAACGGTACTGGCAATGTACTCCGCCGGGTCTCCCCCCATCACCCGGGGAAGCAGGAAGTTTATGGTCAAAGCTACCCACAAGGTGAACACCGCGCTGATTATCCTTCGTATGATATAGCCCGGTTTGATATTGGCCATAAACCCCCCTTGAAAAATCCCGCCTGAACTTGTTCCAAGAATTGAAGTTTTGGAACAGCCTTACTCAGTTATTTAATTTCGTAAACCTGGATAATTGCCCGGGAGCAGAAGATGGGCGCGTCTTCCACCCACCCGCCGTAGCGCCCGCCATCGTAATAGGGATTGTGGCCTCCCACATTGTACATGGGCAGGAAGGGTACCTCGTCAATGAGGATATCCTGGATCTGGCCGTAGAGTTCCCGTTGTTTTGCCGTGTCCACCACTCCGGAAACTTCGTCCAGCAGGGCGTCTACCCGGGGATTCCGGTAGCGGAAATAGTTGGTTCCTACCGTGGGCTGCCCGGTGGGGGCGGTCATGGAAGAATGGAAACTGGTGTTCAGCGCCGCATAGGGGTCTCCCGGGAAACCGATGCCCATCTGGAGCAGGTTAAAGCGGCCGGTTTGGGCGAGCTGGGTCAGTTCCGGCCAGGTGGCAAGCCGGGGGATGATCTCTATGCCGATGTTGAGGAGCCACTGCTGGATCATCCCCGCCTCCATCTGCTGGGCCGGCGCGCCCGATGCGTTGTGGTAGGTAAAGGAAAGGCGCTTCCCGTTTTTCTGGTAGATGCCGTCGGAACCCTTAGTATAACCCGCGGCTTCCAGAATTCTCATAGCCTCTGCAGGATCGTAGACATGATCCTTGCGGGCCTCGGCGCTCAGGAGTTCGCCGAAGATAGCCGGCAGCCAGCCGGAACTGGTGGGGAATACGCCGTTGTACTCGCCCCGGATAATAAGATCGTTGGTATTGATGGCCAAGGTCATGGCCTTGCGCACGTTTACATCCGCCAAAAGCTCGTTTTCCAGGTTTAATACCACCTGGTAATTGGAAAACCCGGCGTATTTCTGCAGCTTCGCGTTGGGCCTGCTCAGGATTTCCGGAAGATTCGCCATGGCGATGGTCCCCAGGGTAGCGTGAACATCCTGCCGGAGAAGGCCCAGGGTACAGTTGGGGGCGTTGTTGTACATACGGATGATGAGGTTATCCACCTTAGGCGCCCCCCGCCAGTAATTCTTGTTTGCCTTAAGCTGTATATCGGTCCCCGTATTGTAAGTCCCCCAGGTAAAGGGGCCCGAACCTACCGGATTGGGATTTAAAAACTCCGCAATATTCGGCACCGGTTCCCAGATGTGTTTGGGGACAATGACAATATCGTTGGTGTAAAAGGGCAGGGAGGTAAAACTCTGGGACAGCGTAAAGACCACCTTGTTCCCCTGGGCGGTAACAGAGGAGATCTTATTCCAGAGGGAGAACCGATCCGTTACCGGGTACTGTTTGAGTACGTTGTAGGTAAAGGCCACATCCTCGGCGCTGACGGGCCTCCCGTCGTGCCAGGTATTGTTGTCCCGAATGGTAAAGGTAAGGGTCATGTAGTTATCGCTCCACTCGTAGCCGGTGGCGATTTCCGGTTCCAGTTCTCCCAGGATGGGGTTAAAAAACATGAGCCGCTCATATATAAAGTTCATGGTTCCCATGTGGGTGTTGGCGGGGAAAAAGGGATTTCTCGCCGCCAACTGGGTGTCCAGGATGTATTCGCCGATAAGCAAGGTTCCTCCCGCCATCGGCGTCCCCGGTCCGGCGGAAGCGCCTCCTGCCGCGGCGCCGGAATCCGCCCTCCCTCCGGCAAAGACGCCGGAAACTATGCCGGCCGTCAGCAGGGCAGCCATCAATAAAGATATTGATTTCTTCATACAAAACCTCCTACAAGGATAAACTGCCGGAAAATTCCGGGTATACCGAAATACTATGGGTTCTGACGGAGGGCCCGGCAATGCACTATATTCAGGGAATTTTGCATTATGTTAAGATACCTGAGCTTGGTCCAAAACCCGGTTGGCGCGAACCTCCGGTTCGATGAAACAAACTCTTTCTTTTTTTTGTAGCTTTTGCCCTGGTTCCGGCCTATAATAGGCGGATAATGGAAAACGCTCCGCGCTACAAAGTTCTTTTTGTCGATGACGAGCCCTGGGTTATTATTGATATCCTGTATAGTATCCCCTGGGAAAGATTGGGGTTCGAGGTTATCGGCCACTACGAAAAACCCCGCAAGGCAAAGGAGGCCATCCTGACGGGGAAGCCCCACCTGGCCTTTGTGGACATCAATATGCCGGTGATGAACGGCTTCGAGCTTATCCGCCAGTGCCGGGAGGAAGGCAGCGATACGGCTTTTGTCATACTGAGCGCCTATTCGGACTTTGAGTTCGCCAAACAGGCTATCCGGGCGGCGGTGCTGGATTATTGCTTAAAACCGGTAAACCCCGGAACAATGGTCAAGATGCTGGAAGAAATCAAATGCCGGCTGCATGAGAAGGAAGCCGCCGGGCGGGAAGAGGGGGAAGCGGGGAAGGAAGGTTCCGGCGGGCCCGCCTATGTGCCGGAAAACGAGGAACGCTTTAACCGTATCCTGTCTTATATCAAATCCAATTACCAAAAGAAATTATCCCTGCCGGGATTGGCGGAACAGTTTGCCTTTAACAAAAACTATATCTGCTATCTTTTTAAAAAATTTACCGGGGGCACCTTTTCCCATTACATCATCAATCTGCGGATAGAAAAATCAAAAAGGCTTTTGGAGACCACCAGTTTTCCCTTGCGGGTCATCGCCGAAGAGACTGGCTTTGCGGACACTTACTATTTCAGCAGGGTGTTTAAATCGGTATGCGGCGTACCGCCCCACACCTACCGCCTGCGAAAGGGGGAAACGGGGGGGGTATGAAACGTAACCTTACCTTCTCCGGGCTCCGGGCGCAGATCCTGCTTATTGTACTGTTTTCCATGTCCCTTATGCTGATCTTCCAGGGCATATCCATGGGCGGTTTTATCCGCCTCAATAATCGGCGCCGCCGGGAATATATTGCTGCGGTCAACGAGAACATCGCCGCTTCCCTGAATACCATGGGGGAGAATATCCGGAGTATGGCGGTTTATATTGCCTCCTTTGAGTCTTTTAAGGCTCTCTACTTCCCCAACCGATCCGCGGCCCAGGATGTGGCCGACACGATAAGCGCCGCCTTTCATACGGTTCGGTTTATCGCGGATTACTATCCCATTATCCGGGACGTAGTAGTAGTGGGGCTTAACGGGCTGCCCTTCAGTTACTATATGGGCTACGGTTACGATTTTATGGAGCTGATGCGATGGGATTACAATTTTACCGATCCCGATGCCGTGGAAAGTCGCTTTTTTTACTTCGATGAAAAAGATTATTTTGTCTATGTAACCCCTATCGGCGATACCTTTTCCAGTACCGGGATTACGCAAAAAATAGCCTCCTGTATTTTTATCTGCGACTTGGAGTACATCCGGAATTTGGTGGATATCAGCGCCGGAGCCAACGATGTTAATTTTTCCATATACGACGAGGCCGGCCGCCTTATTGCCGCCGGCGCGTATGAAATAAACAGGGAGCCCGGAACGGCGGAGTTCGTGTCCCGTGCCGTCAATATGGGGCTTACGGTCGCCGCGTCAGGAGGCCCCCCGGGGCTTATCCCCCGGGGTGACGAGCCGGTTCGTTTTATCAGGAATATTTTTGTGTTTTCCATCCTCCTGCTCATCGTCATTACGGCCATGGTAATCGTACTGCTGCGTACCCGCGTAGCCCGGCCGATATCCGATCTGGTACATAGTTTGAGTACGGGTATTGACAAGCCCTTGCATACCCGGCTTAAGCGCAGCAACATTGAAGAAATTGACCGCATCGTGGAAGGCGTTAACACTCTGCTTGGCGAAATAGAAGATTACACCCGGAAAAGCATGGCTTCCCAGCAGAAATTGTACGAAATGGAGCTGCGGAAAAACGAGGCGGAAATTTACGCCCTCCAGAGCCAGATCAACCCCCATTTCCTCAACAACACCCTTCAATGCATCCGCAGCATCGCTATCACCAAGGGGGTTGACGAAATAGCCGCCATATCCCTTTCTATGTCGGAACTGTTCCGTTATGCCATGAATTACGAGGATCAGGCTCTTGTTCAGGATGAGATAGATATTGTCCGCCACTATATCAGTATTACTAACATCAGGTTTCGCGGCCGCTTTGTTTTCTCTTTCGGCATAGCGCCGGAAATATACCGGTGTTATATGTTCCGAATTATGCTCCAGCCTCTGGTTGAAAACGCGGTGCGCCACGGGGTATCCAAAAGGGACGAGGGGGGAATGGTAGAGATCGCCGGAAGCATGGAAAACGGGGAAGTCCGCTTTTCGGTAATCGACAACGGCCCCGGATTCGGTGAAGGCCGCCTGGCGGAAATACGCCGGGAACTGGCTTACAATTTCATGGAAAGCAGGGAGCATCACCGCAAAGACGGCTGCTTTGGGCTCTACAACATCAACCGCCGCCTCAAGCTGAATTACGGCGAGGCTTACGGTCTTGAAATAGGGAGCGGGAACGGCAGGACCCTGGCGGAGATTCGCTTCCCCCGGATCGTTTAGCATACGGTTTCAGCGCCGCCAGTACTCGGGGCTGAAGATGACCAGGGCGGTCCAGAGTTCCAGGCGCCAGGATCAGGGCAAAGTAGACGAACACGGAACCCGCCACCCCGTAAACCACATCCTTCCGGCCCACTGCGGTTAAGCCGCTTGATCTCGTTGCCGGCCTGTTTAAAGAGCGCCACGAAGCGGATCACCTTGACCCCCCGGCGGCGCTTTAAAATCGGCCGTACAAGAGTCCCTCCTACCAGCAGGCGATATTGCTGTCCGTGCGGCTTTCGGTCGCGCCTACCAGAACGCCGTTCTCCAGGCGGAGGATTATCTGCCCCCGGCCGAAGGCGGTATTGTTAAGGGAGATATTC
>JAIRRU010000197.1 GCA_031255815.1 Treponema sp.
GAAGAAGCCGGAACCGCCCCTCCGGCAAAGGGGAACCTTGTCGTGGCGGCCCGGGTGGACGGCCTGAAACGAACCCGCCCCCGGGTGGCCCAGGCGGCGCTCCGGAAATTCATCGGACAGGACGCGGAGCGCATAGACCTAAACGATGTGCGGGCGGCCATTCTGGACACGGGGATCCTGGAGCCGCTGGAAGTGGAGATCCTTGAAACGGAAGGGGGCAGCCTGATCCGGGCGGAGGTTCAGGATAAGTGGTCTATCTTCCCCATCCCCATCTTCTTTATCGGATCCGGCGAATTCCAGGCCGGCGCGGCCTTTTACGATGCCAACAGCCTGGGCCTTAACCACAAAACCGCCCTCATGGGGATGTACCAGCAGGAAGGCTGGATGGTCTACGGCATGTACGCCGCCCCCCCGGGCGGGAAAGGGCTTCCCGGCTGGAGCCTCTCCGGGGCCTTTTCCCGGAGCAGGAGGGAGGATCAGGATCAGAAACAGGAAGAAACCCTGCGGCGTTTCAACCTGGATTCCTTAAGCGCCGCAGCTTCCCTTAACTACCGGTTTACCGACACCCTGGGCGCTTCCCTGCGTTTCGGCTACGCGGGCCGCTTCCTCCGGGAAACCGAAGAGCCCCTGCGGGCCCCCGAGAAGGACGCCCAGGGCCTGCGGATGGGGGCTGAATTGTCCCTCAGAAAGACCAGTTGGGACGGCTACTTTCTCTCGGAGAAAAGCGCCTCCCTGGCCTACGCCTGGTTTCTCGGCCTCGGCTCTCCCTCGTTCCATTCCCTGAGCTTCGACGGAACCCTGCAGCATTCCGTTTTTCCCGGGTTCAGAACCGATCTCCGCGGCAGCCTGGCCTACGATCCCGGGGCGGGGGTTCTGTTCGAGTCCGGCCCCGGCAGGGCCAGGGTAAATATCCTTCCCCGCTCTTTCTCCGCCCGGCACTACGCGGGCCTTTCCCTGGGGCTGGAGAAGTACCTCTGCAAATTTTCCTTCGGAACCCTTTCGCTGCTCGCCGCCTGGCAGACGGCCTACTCCTACGGCTCCATTCTGGAGGGGCAGTTCGATCAGGGCCCCGCCGCCGCCGTCTCCCTCTACCTGAGCAAGCTTGCCATCCCCGCCCTGGGCGGCGGGCTGGCGTACAACCTTACCCGTGAAAAATTCCAGTTCTACTTCAGCATCGGCATGAGCTTTTAAGCCGGGAAAACGGGAAAGGCCCGGTCAAACCTGGCCGGGAACATCCACTTCGCTCCCCTTCCAGTCGGTCTTTATGCCCAGGTAACCCATCACCGTCATGGCGGTCATGTAAAAGGGCATAAAGATCAGCTCGGGAAGCCAGAGGAGGGGTGAAGGGGGAAGCGAGGATGCCGCCCCTTCTCGGGAAAGCCTCCGGCGGCGGGCAACGCAGAGTGAGCCGGCGGTGTTTTCCAGCATCACGATAAAGACCCACGCGGGCAGGGGCCAGAGTTTCGGCAGCAGGGGAAGGAGGGGAAGGGCGAAAATCCCCGTGGAGATAATCAGCATGAGTACCGTGTAGTTGATCCTGGTTACCGGTTCGGGACTGAAAAGCCCGCCGTTGTTCCAGCGCAGGGTCTGATTAACGAAACTCCGCCAGGATTTTTCCGCCCCGGTAAACACGTGGGTCTCCCAGCCAATGGCGGAACGCACCGTATAGGCCGTGGAAGAGCGGATGCTGGAAACCAGGGCGGCGTCTTCCGTAGGGGACGGGGGCACGGCGCCGTAACCGCCCGCCGCTTCCAAACAGGCCCGCCGGAGGATCAGGTTGTTCCCGAAGCCTCCCCCGGCGGCCCCCAGCCCCGCCGCCCCCGCCAGGTACAGGTAACGCACGATATGGTCGTAACACTGATACGAATAGAAAAAGCCCCGGCCTTCTTTTTTCTTGAATACCGGCGCGATAATCGCCCCTGTTTTTTCATCCGCCATCCCCTCCACCATGGCCCGGATCCAGCCGGGCGGAACCTGGCAGTCGGCGTCGGTAAAAAGCAGGAACTCCCCTCCCGCCGCGCCGATCCCTTGGCCCAGGGCGTACTGCTTGTGATTCGGCCCGGGATTCTCCTTCAGGGTAAGGATCTTTACGTTCCGCCGCCCCGCCGCAAACCGGGCAAGCATGGCGGCGCTTCCGTCGCCGGATCGGTCGTCCACAAAGATAAACTCCGCCCGCGGGTAATCCTGGAGGGCAAGGCTCTCCAGCAGCCCCGCCATGCGGCCCTCCTCGTTGTGGACCGGGACAAGCACCGAAACCAAGGGCTCCCGGCCGGCCTCCCCTGCCGCCGGATCAGCGCCCTTCCCGCGGGCGGCTTCCGCCCCGCCCTGCCCCGCCGCCTTCCGGGCAGCCAGGGCGCGGGCCCGCCTTTCCCGCCGCCACTCCAGAAAAACCCCCGCCATCAGGGCGCTCTGCAAGCTTACGAAAAAAATCCCGTGCCCAAAGCGCAGGATGCCGAATAAAAGCCGCCATACACCCATAGCCCTTCAGCCCCCTTGATTTTTCCGCCGCGAACCGCTAAGCTCAAGCCCGTCCGCGGGGAATTAGCTCAGTTGGTAGAGCGATAGGTTCGCAATCTATAGGCCGGGGGTTCGAATCCCCCATTCTCCAAATTCCCGTTCCCTCTTTTGTTTCACCGGAAACGAAGCTTCCCGCCGGATGGGTTTTGAACAAGCGCAAAAAACAAACGGTACGGCGCCGGGAAAGAACAGCCTCTGCCGGGCCGGGCTTTCCCCTTCCGGCATATGCGGATCCTTCCGGCCCGGCGCCCCTTATTCAGTGTCTGTCCGCAAAGTAACCGACTTTGCGGACAGACACTATTTAGCCCGGGAAAGGGTAACCGCGGCGGTAGTTACGATGTCTTCAACCGAAGCGCCCCGGGACAGATCGCTTATCGGCTTGGCAAAGCCCTGGAGAAAGGGGCCGAAGGCTTCGGCCTTGCCCAGGCGCTGCACCAGTTTGTAGCCGATATTCCCCGCCCCGAGATCGGGAAATATCAGGGTGTTCACCTTCCCCTTTACGGGGCTTCCCGGAGCCTTCTTGTCGGTTACCGAAGGAACCAGGGCGGTGTCGGCCTGGAGTTCCCCGTCAAAGAGGAAGCCCGGATTCCGGGATTTAAGGATCTCCACGGCGCTCTGCACCTTGCTTACGCTGTCGTGCCGGGCGGAACCCTTGGTGGAAAAGGACAGGAGGGCCGCTACCGGCTCCGCTCCCAGGAATTCCCTGCAGGACTGGGCGGCGCTCTGGGCGATATCCGCAAGCTGTTCCGCCGTGGGATCCGGCACCACCGCGCAGTCGCTGAATATCAAAGCGCCCCCCGCCCCCCAGGAGGGATCCAGGTTAGCCATAACAAAGCAGGAGGACGCGGTTTTAAGGCCCGGCACGGTGCCGATAATGGCGAGCCCCGCCCGCAGTACGTCTCCGGTAGTGTTTTCCGCCCCGGCGACACTGACATCGGCATCCCCCTGGCGGACCATCATGGCCCCCCAGCGCAGGGGCGCGAGGATGTCCTTCTTGGCCTGTTCAGCCGTTATCGGGTTGAGCACCTCCTGGCCCCTGGCCTTTTTCGCCTCTTCCTTGGCGTGGAGGAGCTCGTAGTAAGCCTGGGCGTATCTGTCCAAATGGGGGGAAAGCTCAGGGTTTTCGATGTTGATCCCCCCCAGATCCACCCCTTCCCGTCCGGCGATAATCTCGATTTCCGATTCTTTTCCCACCAGGGTTACCGAAGAAGCCAGTTCCTCGTCCACAATGATCCGGGCAGCCTTGATAGTCCGGGGCTCGGCGCCCTCGGGAAGCGCCAGCTTTTTCTGCATCGACTTTGCCTTGGCCCGCATTTCTTTCACAAAATCCATAATGCCGCTCCTTAAAGGCTTTCCCAAAACTCCGGCCTTTGGGAAACCGCCTTAAATTATTGGAAAAGCGGGTTTTAGTCCGCTTTTTCCTAGAGAATAGCGTAAAAGCCCCCCTTGCGCCACCCGGAAAATCAGCGGTTCCCAGCTTGGCCCCCCCGCCGCTGACGAAACCCCCGCCCCGAACAGGGTTTCCGCGTTGACCGGGAATATACGAAGAAATATACCGATCAGGATATTTATCGCGTAAGAAAAAGCCTGACGTACTTTGATGATATTCCCCTTTTGGAACCGCTTCTTGCCCCAGGAGAAAATTGCGTTTACATAAGAGGCTTTCCCAAAACTTCAGCTTTTGGGAAAGCTGCCTTATTCGTAGCGAAGGGTTTGATACCCGGGAACCCGCTCACCGGTTCGCGGGGGAGCTCCAGGGCGAGGTTGTTGATTTAGACAAAAAAATTTGAACAAAAAAATACGGCGGGCTCTATTTATGTTTTTTTATTAAATTTTTTTGTTTTTGCAGTTATTTAAAGTGTTTATGTTTTTTATATTAATCTTTTTTGTAGTTATTTAAGGCGTTTATGTTTTTTATTAAGAAATTAGCGGTTTTTTTTCCAAAATTTCGTTTCATAGGAAATAAAGTTTCCCTGTCAACCGGGTCTTGGAACAATATCTTTGTTGAAAAAATTAGTAATACGTGTTATATTAATCACGAGCTTCGTGTAGTTTTTCGTGTTAGAGGCGAAAAACACCCGAAAGGCCGGGCCTTTCCTTGCCGCGTAAGGAGCGGTATAGCGGGGAAAGGCGTGTATGTCAAAACAGCGCGATAGTTTCAGGAGGACTATGTTTATGAAGATGGTTAAAACGGGGAAGGGTTTTGTTCTCAAGCTCCTCTCTGCCTGCGTGGTTATGTTCACGCTGGTAGTAGGGGCCTGTCTCAATCCTATCTCGTTTAACGAAGACGATCTGCCCACGCTTAAGGTAATCGGGGAAATTTCCACCGACAACATCAATTCCGCAGAACTTGTTTTTAGGAATCATACCCGCACGGTAGATGTCCTGGGCATCGATATTAAGCAAAAAAGGCTCGAGAAGGCTTCGGGGGGGAAGGCCGAACCCCCGCAGTCCAAGGAAAAATTGGACGCCCGTATCTCCGGATCTCCGACGGCGGGCACGCAGGACACGGTGCTGGTCAGGCCTACCGGCGCAAACGTGACCAACAATATAACGGTAGAGGGCTACACTATCCAGATATGGTACAAGAAGGCCCAGGGCTTCCCCTCCGACCTGGAAGGGACCTTTACCGATCTCCAGAATAATGCCCCGCTCGAAATTACACTTACCGAACTGCCCCGCGGCCGTTGCATATTCCACATATACCGGCACAAAAACGGGGAGATAAAAGTTGACGTGGACGGCGTGACGGAAGATCCCAACTATACCGACCACTACTACGACAACGATTTTGTCATGAATGTGAAGAGCCAGACGAAGATAGATCTGTCCGGCCTCGAGCTGGCGGTTAACCTGTCGCCGGTAGTAATAGGCGGGCAGCCTGTTGAAATAAAATTCAGCGACGAACTTCTTACAACGGTAAACGCCGCCTTCGAGGGGCTCTCCAAATCGATGGACAATGTTGCTACATCGGTTAACAACCTTGCTCTGTCCGTAGAGTCTTCCCTGCTTTTCGGCAAAAATACCGGGTTATTGGTAGTCAGGAACTGGCTGGCGGATCCGGTAGAAGTTGAGATACCGATCAACCCGACCACGATACGCAATATAGGGCCTGTGGCCGCCGGCGATCTGGACGGGATGCTGCTTTCAACGAGCGGGGGGGGCAAGTACAATGTCCGGGTAAACGGCGGGGGCGTGCAGCTCCAGACGAAGAACACCTACGTGTTTAACCAAAAAGTATCGTACCTGCACGTGTACAAGGATAAAGGGAACAACGCGGTGGCGGACATCCTGGAATCCCCGGAGCAGCCCTCCGATTCGAAGATCGGCTACGGCAGGTTGCGCGTCAGGAACTACACGAACGCTGAAATAACGAACATTGTGTTCAAGAAAAAGATCGGCATCGGGGCCGGCGCCGTCTACGATGACGCGACAAGCTTCATTGTTCAGCGGGTAGGGCGCGGGACGCCGTCGCAGGCTTCCTCGGTGATTTCCGATAATGTCGGAGCGGGCAACTACTCGGTGTTCTGCACGCTGACGGACGGCAGCACCGTATTAGAGGGGTTGGATTTCTACATCCTGCCGAACGACGAGGCGTACCAGGCCGGGGACAACGTAATCGAGATCCGGCAGGAGCATATAACGCCCCCTTCGCCGACGATACTGTATACGGCAAGCGGTAACGGCGGGCCTCCCGCGCTTACCAGCTCGAACACCTACAACACTACCAGACTCATCTTAACGTTCAGTTCCGCCGCGCCCGGTTTCGCGTTCCAGCCGGTGGCTATGGCCTCCGGGATCGGGACAACAACGCGGATAACCGATTTCGTCTATGAAGTGGCGATAACAAACCCGAAAAACGAAACGGCGAAGTTCAAGCTTAGCGGCGCGAATATCGACAGCGCGGAACATGAAGTCCGCATCTACGCGAAAGACGGCAGTGGCAACGGCGGTAACGGCGGCAACGGCAGTGGTGGTAATGGCGGCAGCGGCAGCGGCGGCTTTGTACCGGTAACGAATGTCATAGTGCTTAACAACGCGCGCTTTACAAAGGGTACGCCTAAAACCATACAGTGGAAGGTCGTCCCCGAGAACGCCACGAACAACACGGCCCTGTGGACGCTGGGCGAGGCGGACGGCAACCTGGCGCTTGCGAATATCACTAATACTACGCCGCCCTACGGCCTGGGATCTGACGGGAAACAACATTCCGATCCGGAAGGCAGGCTGCACGTCAGAACCTTCTGGGGCCATGACTACCTCGATTTAGCGGTAGTTGTGTACAACGGCAAAGCGGAGGGTACAAGGAACCCGACAATTAACGCCTTAAAGGCGGCGGCTGTGGATATAAACGGAAACACGGTCTCCGTAACGGTACAGGCCTTAAGGTACGACCTGGAGAAAGACTTTGTAAAGATCTTCAGATTCGCGCACCCGGATCTTGCTGATCCTGTTATACCGGGGAAGCCCCCGGCGAATATGGGGCACGGGTACCAGAATGTAATCTTTAACTACATTGGCCGCGGCGCCGGCGGGAACACCAACTATCCGGGCGGCGAGTGGTCGGTCAACCTGATCGAGGTATACAGGAGGCCCCAGTACCTCACAACCGCCAACAATACTGAGCACAACAAGAACCCGATAGGCGGCGGCACTCAGCACAAAATAGTTACCGATAAGGGCGGGGGCATCCTGACGAGCGGGAATCCGCTTACAGGGAAGACCGGCGTATGGTGGCAGCCCAACCCGATGGACGAAAGGGAGAACGAATTCGGCGGAACGTCGGAAGGCTGGATAACCGGAAACTGGGGCTCGATAACTGAATCCAGCGGTGTGGCAAACACAACAGGCGGCGTAGAGAAAGCTCTCGAAGCCTTGCCTTATCCGCCGCCCGGCGCCCCGGCGAACCAGGGTATAGCCGCGAACGACAGACGGAGTATGGCCTTCGCGTACCAGACCGGCAGCTTTTACGGCCAGTACATGAACAACTTTTACGGCGAGACGAAGCAGTACTTCTGGGGATCGATCAACCTTGGCGATAATTCCGAAAAAGGCCAGTTCACCAAAAATGACTGGTATTGGCTGCAAAAGGTCAGGGATGACGGCAAGCTCAACATGGGCGGCGAACAGCTGAGCCTGTACTTGCCCACCGATATAGGCCCTCTCTGGATCCGTCTCAGGATGGACTACAGCGACGGTACCGTCGGTTACTGGTGGAAGGCGGTCGGCTTGCAGGAGTGGTTCGTATTCGATCCTTCCCAGCCGTATTACAAAGACAGCAGGGGTAACATAATAATCGATGTAGACCTCTACGACACCCCGTACATGACCTACCGAAAGTATTAACATCGGACTTGTTCAATCAACAACCTCGCCCTGAAGGGCGAGGTATGTTGTTCTCCCGTGGTGGTTAGACTCAGGGTTTAATACCTTAAGAACGCCCTAAAGGGCGGGGTATTAAACCCTTCGCTACGAATA
>JAIRRU010000256.1 GCA_031255815.1 Treponema sp.
CGCCGCCCCCAAATCGAGGAAATGAGGATCAGGGGGATGAAGAAAAACTTTTCCTGGGAAAATTCGGCAAAGAAGTACCTTAGCATGTACGAAAGCGCGAAACCCGCCTGAAACCAAGGCCGGGCCCCTCCGGCTAAGGCGGTTTATGACCGCGCTTAGCCGGCTTTGCAACAAAGCGCCGGCGCCTTGATTACACTAAACAACCGGATAAGAGTAACAAGCGGGAACGTGTTCCAAAAACTGAAGTTTTGGAACAGCCTCAAAGCATCGAGGTTTTCGATGTAAAAGTTAGCGAGGTTCGTGGCTGTTCTTTTCTCCATACTTTTAGCCTAAGCAAGCTGCCGGGAGCCTGTTGCGCTTGCAGTTTTTTGCGGTGCTTTGTACCACAAAAAAACCGATTATCGGGCTCCTCAGGCAGTTTGCAGGGTAAAAAACCGCCTGAAAAGCGATTTTTAGAGGTTTTTGCGCGAAGCGCAACAAACTGCTAAGGGGTGAGGCCCCCGATAACCGTAAGCCGGCCGTCCAGTACCGGGCTAATCGAACCGCCCCGGGCATTGATGTACTCGATAACCACGTAGGAGAGGAGCAGGGAAGTGTTGAAGGGGTTCTCCGACTTGGTGAGTATCTCGTAGCCGTCCCCACCGCCCAAGAGGTAATCGTTGGTGCAGAAACGGTAGAGCTTATCCGGATCCACGGGCCTCCCGCCGATGCTAAGATCCTTTATCACCCCTTCTCCCTCGGTCTTGTCGATGGTATAACGCACTTCCCCGGAGAACTGGGGGAAGCCCCCCGCGCCCTGCTGGATGGTGGCGATAAAGTTGAACATCTCGATCAGATCCGAACCTTTCAGCGATACGATGTAAAGGTAATTCTCGAAGGGCAGGATGGTAAGGATCTGCTCGCGGGTTATGGGCCCCTGGGGCAGGGCCGCCCGGATGTTGCCGCCGTTATGGAAGGCAAAATCTATGTCCTGGCCCAGCTCGGTTTTAAAGTACCACACGTTGGAATCGGTTATCATGTTACCCAGCGCCGTTTCCTGGTAGCGGGTGAGCCGGTTGCCGAAAACGAACTCCTCCGTCGCTTCGCCCACCACTTCCGTCAGGCTGGCCTGGGCTTTTTCGATGTAGGGGGCCAGGAGGGCGCTGAGGGCCGCGTTGGGCTTGTAACTCTGGCTTTCCGCGGTATTGATCTGCTCGGGTTTCCAGTCAAAATTGACCAGGGCCCCGTCCTTAACGGTTATCTTTCCATAACCCACATACTTGCCCCATTCGTTGGCGGAAACGATGTAGGCGTTCCCCGCCTTTTTGGGGGCCTCGAAGAAGCTGTGGGAGTGGCCGTCAATAATGATGTCGATGCCGGGAACCGCCGCGGCCAGTTCCAGGGAAGTTGTATGATCGGGCCCCTCCTTTACGTCTCCCATGTGGGTAAGGGCGATGATGAGATCCGCCTTCTCCTGCCTGAGCGCGTCCACCGCGGCCCGGGCGGCCTCGATCTCGTCGATCCAGACCAGGCTTCTGTCGGGGCTGGCGATAGTCAGGGTTCGCAGGGTGGTAATGCCGAAAAGCCCCACCCGCAGGCCGCCGTAATTTTTAATGAGGTATTGGCGGCCCCCCAGGAATTTCCCGTCGGAGGTCTTTATGTTGGAACTGAAGAAGGGGAAGTTGGCCAGGTCAATCTGCTTGAGCAGTTGTTCCTGCGTTTTGTCGAACTCGTGGTTCCCCATGGTGGCGGCGTCGTAACCCATCATGTTGTAGGCCAGGAAATCCGGCTCCGCGGCAAACATGTTGGAAAGGGCCGGCCCCGTATTGATGTCCCCGGCGTCCACCAGCAGCACAAAGGGATTCTCCGAACGAACCTGTTTCACAAAGCTGGCTACTTCCGCCAGCCCCCCCTGCCCGTTGTTGGGCAGGATAGCCCCGTGATGATCGTTGGTGTGGAGAAGCACCAGTTCATAGTTTTTCCCCGCGCTGCCCGAGTCCCGCATGGGCCGGGCGAAGAGGGGAGAAACCAACAGGGAAAGGAATACCGCCAGGGGTATCATCCGAAGCAAGCGTTTCATGCTAATCCTCCTGTATTGCGAATTTAAGGCGGCTTTCCCCGGCTGAAGTCCTGGGAAAGCCTTTGCGTTTGAAACCCAGTAGAGTTGTTCGGAAACTTCAATTTCTGAACAACAACCAAGGCTGTTCCAAAACTTCAGTTTTTGGAACAGCTTCTTAGCCCAGGAGAAAATTGCCTTTACCTAATTCGTTATGCTGCAAGGAATTGGCAATTTTCCCCAAGAGCTTGTTTCATCGGAAACGAAGTTTCCGCACCAAGCGGGTTTTGAAACAAGCTCAACCGCTTAAAAACCGCAAAATGCGGAGCATTTTGCAGGACTTGCCCGAGAACCGGCCGGGTTCTTGAACAGATCCAGTATAGGGGTTTTCTTCCCCCTTGTCTCTAGGAGCCCGCCGCGCCGGACAGAGAGGAGGTACGGGCAGGCGCGGGTTTTCGATCGGAATTCCCGATCTTTTGCCGTATCTGGCATCAAGCCCCCGCTTGTGCTATCTTTATAGAGCATCGAAACCAGTAAGCGAGGTTACAAATGGTTATTTTGACGCTGAATTGCGGGTCTTCCTCCGCCAAATACCAGGTATACGACTGGGAGGCCAGAGACATTCTGGCGGTGGGCATTGTTGAAAAGGTTACCCTGGGGGGCTCGTTCATCAGCCACAAGGCAAAGGGCAGGGAAGAGCTTACTTTTAACCACGACTGCCCCACCCATACGGAGGCGGTGGATCTTATCATTAAGACCCTGACGGATAAGGAACACGGGGTAATCGGCGATATGTCGCTTATCAAGGCGGTGGGGCACCGGGTGCTCCACGGGGGCGACAA
>JAIRRU010000121.1 GCA_031255815.1 Treponema sp.
AGAAAACGTAAGCCGGTTTGTATTCCGCTTTAATGAGCGCCAGATCCAGGGCCTTGTCCCAGCCTATCACCCGGGCGGGAATCCGGGCGCTGCTTGAGTCCCCCAGGCGGATGTACATGCGGGAGTAGCCTTCGTAGGAGGGATCCACCTCACTGGAGATAACGTGGTAATTGGTGATGAGGAAGCCGGCGGCATCCACAAAATAGGCGGAGCCAAGCACCCTGTCGGGAAAGCTTCTGCCCTTTTCAACCCGCAGCCCCCGGTCTACCAGGACGGTGGCCACCCCTTTGATCATGTCCTGGGGGGTATCCTGCCCCTGGGCGTATTCAAGCAGTCCGCCCGGTATCCGCCGGGCGTCACCGGAGGGGGCCTCTTGCGCGGGGCCTTCGGACTCAAGGGCCTGCAGGGCCGCGGCAAGGAAAAAAGCCGCCGTCCGGCGCTGTTTTACCAGGACGGCCCGTTCCAGGAAAAGCAGGGCGTCCTCAAAAGAGAGGGGCTGTATGTTATGGGCCTGCACCGCCTCGAGGAAGGCTGCCAGATCGTTAAAGGTCAAAAGTTTCTTCGCGTTGGCCAGGAGAAAATCCGGCTCCCTGCCGGTGTTTTCCACCGTCAGGCCCAGGGCGGCAAGGGAACGGGCAAGGGAAGCCGCGTCATCCCAGCGGTCTTCAGCGATCGCCTTGGCCTGCTCCTCTTTCAGATTCTCCAGCGCTTCGGCCTCAAGGGCGGCCAGGTCGCCGGCATCGGCGGAAGACTCAGGGTTTCCCGGGCTGTCAAGCCCGTAGGCCAGGCGGTACATGCCGATAAGGTGGATCGCCCGGGCCGGATCTTCCCCCAGGTAGCGGCGGATATCGCTTAAACGCAGTTCTTCGGCGGAACGGTAAACCGCAAGCCGCTTTTCCTGGGTTTCGATTGAAAGGCAGGAAGAACCTAAAAACCCGGCCAGCATAAACGGGAAGAAGAGTCCGAACAGCCTTTTCATCATTATTCCTTTCTCTCTCTCGTTTCGGAATAATCCCGAATCCCGTCCCCGTCGATATCCCAGGAATAAATTATCCTGCCGTCGGGGAAGTATTGCTCCGCGGTTTCAAAGATCCCGTCCCCGTTCCAGTCGCTTTCGCTCAGTTCAATTACCCGCTCATAGGCCAGGGGGTTTTCCGGGTCTCCGGCGTTTCCATCCCGAAAATGACGCAGGGTTTCCATCCGGGAATCCAGATCCAGATCCAGGCGCTGAAACCGGGGCCTTCCCCCTTCGAATTCGGTGAGCGCCACCGGCCTTCCGCCGAGCAGTTCCGTGGCCCGCCAGGGGATGCCGCGATCCAGATCGATGATCTCCAAAGCGCCTTCGAATTCCGTACTGGGCCGCTCTATCCGCAGCGCGTAAGAAACCAGACTGCGCCGGGTAAGCCGGATCGGAGGCATCTCCGCCTCCGGGTACAGAAGCCCCGGCTCCCCGCCGCCCCCGCTCAATTCGGAAAAACGGATCGGGGTGTAGAGGAATTCCTGGGGGCGGGGGATATAGCTCAGCCCCTCAAACTCTACCCGCAGAACCCCGGGATAGCGCTCCCAAAGGATATAAGCTCCGGCCTCTTCCCCGGCCAACGCCTGTTCCGCCCAGGCAGGGCTTCCGCCGGAGCTAAAGGCAACGGTGAACTCGTAACGGCCGTCCTGATCCGCGTCCCGGGAATATTCCAGAATAAGCCCCTCCCGGTAACGGGTTCGGGCCTCGGGAAAACCGTCCCCGTCGGCATCCTCCGTAATAACACCGGAAAAAGCCAAAAGGTTTCGTTTAAAAAGATCCCGGCCTTCCCGGTTACGGAGCAGCGCCCATACGGAGAGGATCAGCTCTTTGCCGATAGCCCGTTCCCCGGCGGAACCGGGGGAAGGGCCGAAGAGTTCCTCCGCCGCCAGGGTTTCGTCGATAATCCCCAGGTTAAGGCTTACCGGAATAGAAGCCGCTTCCGGCTTTCCCCCGGCGCGGTAGGCCTCCACCAGGCGCCGGGCCTCGGCGGTATCCCCCACAAAGGGAGCGGCCAGATACCCGAGCCGGGGCTCCTCCTCCAGGAGGTAGGGAAGCCGCCGCAGGGCAAGGGCGATAAGTTCCGGTTCATTTTCCCGGGGGAAGCGGTCGCGGGCATAGGAAAACAGTATCTCTACCGGCCGGGGATCCCGGGGGTAACGGTTAATGGTTTCGGCCATAATCCGGCGGAATTCGGGAAGATCCGGCAGGCCCAGAAGGGCCAGGAGCCGGAGCCTTGCCTCCTCGGCGCCGGGCGGGGCCAGGGAGAGGGAACGCAGGGCCTCGGAAAAACTCCGCAGCCCGATAAGCATCTCGGCCTCAAGGAGGCGCGCCGCGGCAGGGGAATACTTTGCCCAGCGGCCTGCCGCAAAAGCCCGCCTCAGGGCCTCCAGCACGGCAGAGCGGGGCAAATTTTCATGATACCGCGCCCTAGCAAGGAGGTAAGAGATGTCCGAAGATACATCGGAAAACTCCCCGCCCCGTTCCAGAACGGCAAGGGCCTCGCTCCAGCGGCCCTCGTTTATCAGATCCTCCGCCAGGGCCAGGTAAGCTTCCCCGGCGGCGGCGGAAACGCCCGTTCCCGCGGGGGGAAAGGGCTGGGCGCTGAGGCACAGAGGGGGGAGCAGTATCAGGGCTAAAAGCAGGGGCAGTCCGCGGAGCATGCTGAGCCCCTAAGCCGGCGAAACAAGAGGGCCCTTCGCCTGATCCGGGGAATTCCCCGCAAGGGAAAGGCTCGTTTCCCGGGGGGCCAATCCCAGGATGGCCCGAACCTCGTCATCCACCAGGGTTTCCCTGGCAAGAAGCGCTTCGGCAAGTTTTTCCAGCTCCGCCCGGTGGGTTTCCAGGATTTTCCCGGCCTGATCCCGGGCCTTGTCGAGGATCCCGCCCACCGCCCGGTCTATCCGCCGGGCAGTTTCCTCACTGTAGTCTTTGTGGCGGGCAATTTCTTTTCCCAGGAAGATAGGCTCTTCCTCCTGGCCGTAGGCCACCGGGCCCAGCTCCTCCGCCATACCCCATTCGCAGACCATGTGCCGGGCCATTTCGGTAGCCTGTTGGATATCCTGTTTGGTACCCGTAGTGGTTTCGCCGTAGAACATCTTTTCCCCCAGCCAGCCGCCGTAGCAGATCACGATCCGGTCTTCTATCCAGCCCTTGGTCCGGCTGTAGCTGTCCTCCTCCGGCAGGGACATGGCCATGCCCAAAGCCCGGCCGTGGGGCACCACGGTGACCTTGTGGAGGGGATCGGCGTTTTTGAGGAAGTAATGCAAGAGGGCGTGGCCCGCCTCGTGGATGGCGGTCATCCGCCGCTCCTTTTCGGAAACTACCAGGGTCTTCCGGGCGACCCCCATAAGGATCTTGTCCCGGGCCTCCTCGAAGTCGGGCATCACCACCTCCGCCTTGTCCCTGCGGGCGGCGAAAAGGGCCGCCTCGTTCACCAGGTTGGCGATATCCGCGCCGCTCATCCCCGGCGTGGCCCGGGCGATGCGGGAAAGGTCGATGTCCTTGGCCAGGGGGATCTTTGCCGCGTGGATCTGGAGAATGGCCTCCCGCTCCTTGATGTCCGGCATGGCCACCACTACCTGCCGATCAAAGCGCCCGGGCCGCAGCAGGGCCGGATCCAGCACGTCGGGGCGGTTGGTAGCCGCCAGTATTATCACGCCGTCCTTTGAATCGAAGCCGTCCATTTCAACCAGAAGCTGGTTCAGGGTCTGTTCCCGCTCGTCGTGGCCGCCGCCGTAACCGGCGCCCCGGGTACGGCCTACCGCGTCAAGCTCGTCGATAAAGATGATGCAGGGGGCGCTGCGCCTTCCCTGCTCAAAGAGATCCCGCACCCGGCTCGCGCCCACCCCGACAAACATCTCCACGAAATCGGAACCGGACATGTGGAAGTAGGCCACCCCGGCCTCCCCGGCTACGGCCCGGGCCATCAGGGTCTTTCCCGTACCGGGCATGCCGACCAGCAGCACCCCTTTGGGGATCCGGGCGCCCATTTTGGTGAACTTCTGAGGGTTCTTGAGGAAGGAAACCACCTCTTCCAATTCGTATTTGGCGTCTTTCTGACCCGCCACATCGGTAAAGCTTACCTTTTTCCCCTCGTCCTGGTAGCGTTTGGCCCGGCTTTTACCGAACTGGAAAGCCTTGTTCCCCGCGCCCTGCATATTGCGGAACATGAACCAGATAAAGGCAAAACCGATGATCCAGGGGAGAAATTCCAGAACGATGCGCCAGGGGCTGATCCTGGCCGCCGCCCCGGACACGTTAATGTTTTTCTCCCGCAGGGACAAAAGCAGATTGGGATCCTGGTAAGGGATAAGGGTCTTCAGGGGAATCCCGCCTG
Source organism: Treponema sp. (assembly GCA_031255815.1). The sequence continues at coordinate 4,356 of JAIRRU010000121.1, forward strand.
AACCGGAATTCCCTTTAAGAAATATATCTACCGTGTTGTTCTCGTGGATGGTAACCGATTCCACCTGGTTCTGTTCCACGTAACGGATAAAGTCCGAATAGCGGATATCCCTGGCCGCTGCCGAGGACTCCCCCCGGAAAAAGTAAGCCGCGAAAAGACCAAGCATCAGCACAAAAAATACCAGGGCAAAACGGTTGGGCCGTCCCCCCTGCAGGGACGGGCGAGGCGGCGTCTTATCGTTTTGATTATTAAACATCAATACCCCCGATACTGAGAAAAAAATCCCCTCTGTTTGGGGCCGGTCCCGCCGGAGGGGAAGCCCGCCCGCCGCGGCCCGGAACAGCGCGGCGTTCCAGTATTACCCCTTCCCCGGAAAAGAAACCGATGAAAGCCGCGAGACCCCGGCGGTCAAGGGCGGCGGCAAGCGGCGCGGAGCGCCGGGGCCCGGGCAGCGCCTCCCGCGTGTCTTTTAAGGACAGCCGCCGGCCCTTTCCGTTGATAAGAGTGTCATCACGGCAGCCGGGCCGGAGCACCAGGGGCAGGGAGACGGCAAGACCGTCTCTCCCGGCCTCCTCCTGTCCGGGGGATAAGGGGGAAAGCGCCAGGCTGTACTCCCCTTCCCCGCGCCGCCGGCAAACATCCGGCAGGGAACACAAATTCAGCTTATATACTCCCGGCTCTTTGATCAACAGACAAAAACCAGCTTCTTCCGGCCTTTCCCTGCCCCGAAAGCCCGCCGAAACCCCGGTTATGACAAGGAAAGCGCCTTCCAAACGGAGGCGGCAAAAGCCCAGATCCAGATCCCGCGGATGCCGGGCTTCCGGAAGGCGGGCTTCCCGGCAAAAAAGACGGAGGCTCTGCCGCCGCGGCGCGCCTGACTCCGCGGGCCCTGAAAAAAATTCCTCCCGGAAGCGGTCTATCCCCTGAAACAGGGCTTCCTCCCGCAGGATCTGCGGCTGGGCGAAGAAAGCGTCCGCCCCGGTTCGAAGGCCCCTCCCCTCCCCGGCGGTTCCGGCGGGCAGAGGCTCCCAGAGCACCCGCCGCCGGGCTTCAGCGGCGATAAATCCGGCGGCCAGGGACTGGGTTTCCCCCAGGGCTTCCAGGGCCTTTCCCCAGCCGGGAAAATGTTCTTCCAGAAGGGGAACAAGCTGATTGCGTATCCGGTTACGGAAATAGCGGTTATCCCGGTTACTGGCGTCGTTGCGCCAGGGTATAGCCCGGGCTTCCAGGTAGGAGAGCACATCGGCGCGGCTGAGGCCGAGAAGGGGGCGGCGGATTATGCCCCGCGCCGGGGGCATCAGGGCAAGCCCGGCGGGGCCGGAACCCCGGAGAACCCGCATCAGGGCCGTT
>JAIRRU010000005.1 GCA_031255815.1 Treponema sp.
TCTGTCCACAAAGTCGGTTACTTTGTGGACAGACCTTGCATTTTTTCGCCTAAAGGCTGCAAAAATGCAATTTTTAAGGAAGTTTGTCCATAATGTGTCTACATTATGGACAAACTCTAATTAAGAGGAGCCTGTTCCCAGGGCAGGCGGTTTTGCGGCAGGCGCGAGTAACGCGGTTTTTCCGGATGGGGTATGCAGACAGAAACACAGAAACAGGTTAGCGAAGGGATCAAAAAGAACCAGTCCTTGCGGAAGGCCCTGCGGATACTGGAGGGGATGACCGAAATCAGCACCCCGGCCCGGCTCCAGGACATCGCAAAAAGCCTCAATATGCCTCAGAGTACCCTGCTCCGTTTCCTTAACACCTTTATTGATTTCGGTTACGTGGGGCAGGAGCCGGAAACTTCCTGCTACTACCTTACCCTCAAACTGGCGGAACTCGGTTCCCGGACGAGGGGCAACTATCCCTTCCGGAATTCCCTGGCAAAGTACGTGAAACAGGCGGCGGCGGCCTTTAACGAGTCCGCCTCGCTCTGCGTGGAACAGAACATGCAGATGGTCTACATCGTTATCGAGGAGGGGCCGGCCCGTATGCTCCGGACGCTGCACCGAATCGGCCATATCGCCCCCATGCACGCCACCGGGGTGGGGAAGCTGCATCTGCTCAACTATACGGACGCCCAGTTCCAGGAGCTGGAGCAAAAATTCGGTTTTCCCCGCTACACCTCCCATACCATCACCGATCCGGATCGCCTTAGAAAGGAGATCGCCCTGGCGCGGAAGAACGGCTACGCCATGGACAACGAGGAGTGCGAGGAGGGAGTCCGCTGTGTCGCCGTCCCGGTTTGGGACTTCCGCGACCGGGTAGCGGCGGCGATCAGCGTATCCGCCCCGGTAACCCGGATGGACAAGAAGCGGGTGGACGATCTGATCCTCTATCTGAAGGAAATAAGCCGCCAGGCTTCCCAGGAACTGGGATTTAAGGGCGGGAACCCTTAGGGCCCGCAGGAATAAAAGGATGCCGTTGTTAGATATTGTAAAACGTTTCTTTCACCTTAAGGATTCGGGGCAGGGAAAGGGAGCCGATAAAAGCGGTGAGAACCGGCGTTACACCAGATACCGGAGCCTTGCGCGGGTTAAGTTTCCCGATCGTGTGGGGGAGGAATGCCTCCTTAAAGATATTTCCGTTACCGGATGCCGGGTGGAATGCAGCTCCCTTATGGATCTGAAGGCCAACGCCCTGTACATCCTGGAAGTGATCCCCGAGGCCGCCGCTAAAATAGGCAAATTCAATCTTGAGGTAAGCTCCATCTGGATCCGGCCGGGCGACTATTCCAGCGACGCGGGTTTCAGTATTGTCGCTTCCCCCAAGGGGAAGCTTTTCCAGCGTTACGTGGATTACCTCGCCTGGCGGGATAACCACCCGGGCCGGGTTGCGAAGGCCGACTGATTTTGAGGGAAATCCCGCTTCCCGGCTCGGTGTACCAGCCGGTTCCGGGGTTTGAGGATCATCTGGAAGAGGAACTTCGATTCCTTTCCGGTTCCGCCGGGAAGGCGCTTCCCTTTGAACGCTGGGGGCCTCTGTACTACGCGCCGGATCGGGCCTGCGCTCAAGACCCGCCCCCGGTGTTCTGGCGGCAAAACGCCTGGTTCCGCCCCTTCCGCCTGGATTTTGATTCCGTATCCCAAGCCGCGAAATTCCTCCGGGCTATCCAGCGGAACTGGGCCCCGGTTCTCCACTGCTGTTTCCGCCGGGGCGCCCTTATCGAAGCCCGCCTGCCCCCGGTTCCGCGCAAAAAACGGCCTTTCCCCTGGCTTCTGCCCGGCGTTCCCATGGGTGCCTGGGCTTTGCTGGACGAGCGCTGCCTTGCGGCCTCGCCGGAGTGTTCCAGCCCCTTTCCCGGCGGGGTTATCGAATTCGCCGAAGACCGATCCGGCCCTCCAAGCCGGGCCTACCTTAAACTCTGGGAGAGCTTTGTCCGCTGCCGCGTCTGGCCCCTGCCGGGGGAACGCTGTCTGGACGCGGGGGCGAGCCCCGGCGGCTGGTCCTGGGCCCTGGCAAAACTGGGCGCGAAGGTAAGCGCCGTAGACCGGGCGCCCCTGGAACCGGGGCTGCTCGCCATGACCGGGCCGGACGGTTCCCCCGCCATAAGCTACCTGAAACACGACGCCTTTACGCTGAAGCCCGAAGACATCGGCCCGGTAGACTGGCTCTTCTGTGACGTGATCTGTTACCCCTCCCGGCTCTGGGAGTGGATTCAAAAGTGGCTGGCTTCCGGCCTTTGCGCCAACTTTGTCTGCACCGTAAAGATGCAGGGTTTCTACGGCCCCGGCCGGGAGGGCTGGGAGATTCCCCGGCGCCTCGCCGCCCTTCCCGGTTCCCGGGTGCTCCACCTCTACCACAACAGGCACGAGCTTACCTGGATAAAGCTTGCGGAAAACCGGGCCGCCGGATGATCGCTACGACAAAACCGTGAATTACACTATACTTTCAGCGTGGAACAGCAGGAAAGCGCCGTTGCCCTTTGCGCGCTGGGAGCGGAAAAAGTTGTCTCGAACGAGCTGCGCAAACTCGGCCTTAAAGTGACGGATTCCAGGTTCGGCAGAGTCCGTTTCCGCGCGGATCTTGCGGGCTTGTACCGTGCCCTTACGGCCCTGCGCGCCGCGGATCGGGTGCTGCTGGAGGCCGCCTCCTTTCCCGCCGGGGATTTCGAGGCCCTTTTTGAAGGCGCCCGGGCCGTTCCCTGGGAGCGCCTGGTTTCCCGGGGGATGGGCTTTGCCGTGACCAAGGTGCGGGCCAACCGTTCGAAGCTCCGGGCGGAAACCAGCGTCCAGGCGGTAGTCCACAAGGCCGCGGCGGAACGGCTCTGCGGGGCTTTCCGGATCAGGCGGCTCCCGAAGGGGGGGGAAACCGCCGAACTGCGGGTATACATCGAGAAAGACCAGGTCTCCCTGCTTCTCGATCTTTCCGGGGAGCCCCTTTTTAAACGGGGTTACCGTACCGAAGGCGGCGCAGCCCCCCTCCGGGAAACGACCGCCGCGGCGGTACTGCTCCTGTCCAACTGGCGGCGGAAATTCCCGCTCTACGATCCCTTCTGCGGTTCCGGGACTATCCTGATAGAAGCCGCCATGTACGCCTGGGACATGGCCCCCGGCCTGGGACGGCGCTTTGCCCTGGAAGGGCTCCCCATTGCCAAGCGGGAGACCGGAGAGGCGGTACGGGCGGAACTGGCGGCCGGAATCAACTTTGATCGGAGGATCCGGATTTTCGGCAGCGACACGGACAGCCGGGCCCTGTCCGCGGCCCGCTCCAACCTGGCCCGCGCCCTGGCTTCGGGCGGGCGGCGGGACGGCCCCGCGGGCCCGGAACTGAGCCTGCTTCCCATGGAGGAGGCCCGCGCCCCCGCGGGCTGCGGGGATACGGCGCCTCCCGGCTTTGTCGTTACCAACCCGCCCTACGGGAAGCGGATAGGCAGCCCCCAGGAGGCGGAGGCGACCTACGGCAGGATGGCGGATCTGGGGAAACGTTTCCCCGGCTGGAAGCTCGCCCTGATCACCAGCCATCCGGGATTCGAATCCTTCTTCGGCAGAAAGGCGGATTCCTGCCGGGAGCTAAGCAACGGGGCGGCCCCCTCGTTTCTTTTTCAGTATGAAGGGCTGTAGCGGGAGATCGGTATGTCCATTGTAGTTGAACATAAAAAACGCCGCAGGGAAATTCTGGAAAAAGCCCTGGACGTATTTATTGACGAGGGTTTTGAAGACACCACCTTTCAGAAAATAGCGGATCGCTGCGGCATTACCCGGACAACCCTTTACCTTTACTTTAAAAACAAGAAAGAGATTTTCAATTACAGCATAAAACAGTTTCTCCTTGACGTGGAAGGAGACATCTCCCGGGTTCGGGAGGACAAGACCCTGAGTTCGGTGGACAAGATCATCAGTATCCTTACGGAGATTGTCGAACGGCTGGAGGCAAGCAGCAGGCTTCTCTCGGTTATTCTGAACTACCTGCTCCACATTAGCCGGAGCAACGCGGATCCGAATTACCGGGTGCGCCGCCGGACTCTCAGGCTGCGTCATATCCTGGCGAGCATGGTGATAGACGGCATCAAGGCGGGGGAGATTGCCCCGGTTAACATCAAAACAGCCGACGACCTGCTTTACGGCCTTATCGAGGCGGCCATATTCCGGCTTGTGGTGCTGAAAAGGGAATCGGTGGGGGATCTGAAAGAGTCGATTGGCCTGGCGGTGCGCCAGATGGCGGTAGACCGGGCGGGAACTCTTCGGGCATAGTAAGAGAAGGAGCGGAATCATGATACAAGCGGCAATTATCGGACTGGGAGTTATCAGTAAAACCCATATTTCAGCTATAGAATCCATCGGCAATGCCCGCCTTATCGCGGCCTGCGATACGGATCCTGCCAAAAAGGCCCTGCTTCCGGCAGGGGCGGCTTTCTACACCGATTACGAGGAAATGTTCCGGCGGGAAAAACCCGATGTGGTGCATATCTGCCTGCCCCATTTTCTCCACTATCCGGCGGCCAAGAAAGCCGCCGAAGCGGGCTTTAACGTCTTTGCGGAAAAACCCCTGGCCATGAACGGGGCGGAAGCCGCGGAATACGTAAAACTGGAAAAAGCCTGCGGGGTTAAGATCTGCCTCTGCCTGCAGAACCGCCTGAACGCCACATCGGAAACCCTCCGCCAGGCCCTGCGGAGCGGCGAGTACGGCAGGGTTATCGGCGTCAGAGGTTCCGTGGCCTGGTACCGGTCCAAAGAGTATTACGAGGCGGGCCCCTGGCGGGGCATCATGGCCCAGGCCGGAGGGGGCTGTATGATCAACCAGGCCATCCACACCATGGATCTGATACAGTACTTTGCGGGAAGCCCCATAGCCAGCGTCAAGGGAACCCTGGGGCAGGTTCTGGACTACGGCATCGAAGTTGAGGATACCGCCACCGGGCATATCGTTTTCGAGAACGGCGCGACAGGGCTCTTCACCGCTTCCGTCGCCAACTACACCGATGAAAATGTCGAAATCTCGGTCCGCTGCGAAAAGGGCGAATTCATACTCCGGGATAAAAAACTCTTCCTGCGGGGAACCGGAACGGGAGACAAAGGGGAGGATAGGATCCTGGCCTCCGACTCTGCCTCTTTTGTGGGCAAGGCGGTCTACGGCAACAGCCACGGCAGGCTTATCGGCAAATTCTACCAGGCCGTAGAAGCCGGGGACGGATGGTACATCCACCCCGAGGAGGGGCTTCCTTCCCTGTTGATGATAGACGCCATAAGGGAGAGCGGCCGGACGGGAAAAACGGTCTGCTTTAATCGGTAGATCTTCCGCCCCTGTTCCTGCTGCCGCGCTGTTGCCGCTCCCGTTATACGCGCAAGATACCGGCCATCGCGGCGTCGTCGCGGGAACCCGCGGCGGCCCACACGCCGATGCCCTTCTCCACACCCTCGCTTGCCCGGTTCGGGTCGGCCCGGAAATCAGCGTAAAATCGTTCGTGAAACTCCAAATAGGCGTCGGGGAGAAAAGAATCGCTCACCCCGTCGGTGGCCAGCGTAATGCCTTTTATCGGGGTGTCCCCATAAACGTGGCGGAAATTTTCCACGGCGTTTGAATCGCAGAGCGAGGTCGTTTTGCCAAAACCCAGCGCCTCGTTGTCCAGCGCGGGGAGAAAGGACGCTTTCTTCCGCCCGTCGATAATTACGCATTTGCCGTCGCCAATCTGAATAACAAACCAGAAACTGTCTTTTAATAAGGCGGCAAGCAGCGTGGTGCCGTAAAAACGAACCTGTGTATTCTCCTGATCGCTGTCAAGGTTTAGTCTGGCGCAGAGTTCGCGTTCCCCGTCGCTTAAGGGATGATCGCGGTAATGTTTGATTACTTCGGCGCGCCAGCGGGAAATGATTGTGCGCTCAACCTGTTTCATCTGCTCCTCTTTCGCCGATGCGGCGGAAAACCGCGCCGCGGCCGCGTGGTTTTTCCCCTTGCCCTTCATTTCGTTTCTCAAAATAGTGTTAAACTCGTATATCGTGCTGTGCGCGATATTTACGGCGAACTCGGACCCCGAATCACTGCGAAAATGTTTCTCGCTGCCGTGGCCGTCGGCAACCGCGATGATACCGCCGTTCCTATACGGCTTAAAAAAAACCGCGTCCTGACAGGGCAGGTCTTTTTCTTTGTGGCTTTCGCCCCGCGCTATCGCCTTAAATCCCTTAAACATTTTCTACCACCCGTCGGCGGTATCAGCCGAATTAAAATCCGGGTCTGCCTGTACGATGTTTTGAATTTCTTTGGTAAACGCCTCCTGCTTGCTTACAATCTGCCCGCTTTGCAGGGGCTGGCTGCGCGAGCCTATCTGCGACGATGTGACCGAAACTTTTTTTATCATCGCGCGCAATGTTTCCGGCGTATATACCGTAAGCACCGCCGCCGGGTCTCCGGTGAACTGCGCGAGCACGTCCGTGTCGGCGTCACTGCCAATGGCAAGCGCGACTTTTACCGCGCTCTTGTACCAGTTGTTGTTTTTCAGCGCGCCGAGGGAATTCTCCCATTCGTCCGAAGGCAGGCCGTCGGACATGAGTATAATTACCGGAGCAAGCGAAGCCGAAGGCGCCTGTAAAAACGAGTTGCGCGATAACTTTGCGTTAAGCTCGTAGAAAGCCGCGCCCATATTCGTTACGCCCTCCGCGGCGAGGTTGCTCCAGGTAAAGCTGTCCACCGACACCGGGCCCGCCGGATTCTGCCAGCGCAGGCTCGTGGAAAATTCCAGCACGGCGATTTTAAGGTCAATATCGGCCCCGCCAATATCGCGCAATTCGGGGATAACCTCGCGGATTGCCGTATTTACCGAACTGATTTTTGTCCCTTCCATACTTCCCGATGTGTCTATCAAAAAGAACATCACCATCTGCCTGCGGGTAATCCCGCGCACATTGTCATAAATTCCATCGCTCATATACAACTCCTTTTATGCTTTAGTATGTACGACAAT
>JAIRRU010000029.1 GCA_031255815.1 Treponema sp.
CCAACTCTTAAAAACGCTTGACTTTCCGGGGAATGGGATGTATTATCGGTGCCCGGAGGGCAGCATGAGAACGATACCTATGTCATTTCCCTACGGGGCGGTTTATTTTCGCAAGTCCAACCCTCCCCGGGAGGATTGGGAGCGGGATTACGCCCAGGCCGCGGAAGACGGAATCAATATTTTTCGTCATTGGTTTATGTGGGGGGCGATAGAAACGGCGCCGGGCTTCTTCGATTGGGATGACTACGATCGCCAGTTGGATCTGGCTGTGAAGTACGGGATCAAAACGATTATCGCGGAGATATCCCACAATATCCCCGAATGGCTGGCGGTAAAATACCCGGAGCTTCTGCCTTTGAATGAAGCCGGGTTTGCCCGCTATCCCGCGATGGGGGCCAGTACCGCGGTGGGGGGATTCGGCGGCGGTTTATGCCTGGACAAGCCGGCGGCAAAGGAATTGACCGCGAATTTCTTAACAAAACTGGCGGAACGTTACAAAGGGCATCCCGGCCTGCTCGGTTACGATGTTCAGAATGAATGTACCTTCGGGGGAGGGGGCTGTTACTGCGCCGATACGATCAGAGCCTACCAGGATTGGCTGAAAAACAAATACGGGGATCTTCAGAATCTGAAACAGGCCTGGAAAAAGTACAGTTACACCGCTTTCGAAGAGATCCGCTACCCTGCCGCTATGGGCTTTTACCAGGAATGCGCCGACTGGCTGGACTTCCAGCATGACAATTTTTACCGGAACGTGCAATGGAAAATCGGCGCGATCCGGAAGGCGGACGCCGACAGCCTGATGACCGCGCACGGCGTGGCTTCAACATTCCGTTCCCGGGAAAGGGCCGGATGCGATGACTGGGAAGCGGCCGGCCTGGTGGAAGTTTACGGGTTTACCTGGGTTCCCTGCCGCCACGGCAACGAGCCCTGGCGCCTCTTTAGCGCCGTGGATATTACCCGGGCGGGCAGCCGGGGGAAGACGTTCTGGCACGCCGAAGCCCAGGGCGGGCACCTCTGGCTGCAGCCCCAGCTTAAAGGCCGCCCGGCAAACGACGGGCGTATTGCGGACGAGAAGGATCTGCGTATATGGAATTTGATGTCTATCGCCGGCGGGGCCCGGGGCATACTTTATCCCCGGCACCGCCCCCTGCTGGACGGCCCCCTGTTTGGCGCCTTCGCCCCCTATGAAATGGACGGCAGCCGCAGCCCCCGATCCCGGATGGCTTCAACAATAGCCGGATGGGCAAACGATCCCGCCCAAAAGGATCTGACAGCGTCAGAGTGCGCCAGAGGGCAGATAGGGATACTCTACCTTCCGGAAAGCAGCGCCGCTTCATATTTGCACTCCATGGCCGGTAATGAAAATGTGTTTTTCCGCATGATGGCCGGGGCTTACCAGGGCTTTTTTGACAACAACATCCAGGCTGATTTTGTTTCTATCGGCGATATCGATCCGTATGCCGCCTTGTACCTGCCCTATCCGGTAGCCATGAGCGCCGCCCATGCGGAAAAACTGAAGGCCTGGGTTAAAGCGGGCGGGGTCTTGCTCTGCGAAGCCTGCCCGGCTTATTTTGGCGACAGGTTTCATGTTGGTACGGTTCAGCCAAACTACGGCCTTGACGAAGTATTCGGCGTTAAACAGAAGCGGGTGGAATTCATGCCCGATATCCTCACCGATATCCAGTTTGATATTTGGGGATCACGGGCCGGCGGGGAAGGTTTCCTGCAGACCTATGAACTTTCAGGCGGCGTTTCCTGCGCGGCCTATGAAGGAGACCCTGTCGCCGTAAGCCACACCTGGGGCAAGGGCAAAACACTTTTGATCGGCGCCTTCCTTTCCGGCCGCTATGGCCGCGTCCATGACCGGGGAACCGCCGAATTTTTCAAGAAGGCCTTTGCTTTTACCGATCAGACCCCGCTTGTTACCTTGAGCGATAACGCGCTTCACGCCAGGATCAGTATTGGTAAGGAGCGGGATTATCTCTGGCTTTTGAATACCACGGACGAAAGCCGGAACTGCTGCGTCAAACTGGCCCGCGGTTGGCGCGCCGGGAAAGTGTTTTGGGCCGGCGGCAGCGTAGTTAGCGTAAACGCCGATTCCCTGGAACTGAAAGCGGATCCCCGGGACGCGCTCGTTATCGGCCTGGACGGAAAACCGCTGCAGTAGTTCATTATTTTTGAGGAGGTTTATCGCTAATGCGTAAAAAAGTTGTTATTACCGGGGCAAGCGGCAGCGTTATCAGCAGGATACTGCCCGATCTTCATAAGGCGTATGATCTTGTCCTCCTGGATCTTTACAACACGGATCGTTCGGGCCGCCCCATTGAAGGGGTGCGCCCGGTGGATCTTTTGAACCCGAACCGGGACGATTACCGGGCCTACTTCAAGGGGGCCGATGTAATAGTGCATACCGCGTACACCTTTTCCCCGCGCCTTGACTCCCCGGGCGAAGATTCCTGGCTTAGGGCGGGGAACGCCGCCGGGCCGCGCTTTGGCCGGGCGCTGGATGATATCCGGATGGCCTACAATGTTTACTCCATGGCAATAGAAGAAGGGGTGAGGCGGGTCGTTGTTTTTTCATCAAACCAGGCGGCCAATTACTACGAGCAGCTTATAAAAAAAGGGCTTCTTGAGTCTGTTGACGAGGATATGGTTCCCTACTCGGACAATTACTACGGCTGGAGCAAGATAAGCGAGGAGGCCCTGGGGCACCTGTTTGTTACCGGATACGAGTACCCCGGCAGGCGGTTTGAGCTTATCGTTGTCCGTATCGGGGCGCCCCGCAGCGATCTTATCGAAAAATGTACCGATGACGATTATTACCAGATCCGCAGGTGTTTCGGTTCGTACCTCAGCGCGGACGATGAAGTACAGCTGGTAAAACGCTGTATCGATACCGAGGATATCCGCGATAAAAACGGCGTCCCCTTTCTCTTGATTTACGGTGTCAGCGACAACTACAACCGGATATGGAGCCTGAGAAACGCCCGCCACGTACTGGGATACGAGCCGGCCGACTGTAGTTATCATGATTACCCTGAAAGGATAAAACAGCTTTTCGGCGCTTACCTTGACAAAAAGACCGCGCAAAAGAAAGGAAAGAACGGTAAAAAATGAAAGATTTTCTCTATGTTTCGCTTCAGACTGATAACTGTATTCTCCGCTTCACGCTTAGGGGCGGCGTGCCGGAGGATCGCGCTGTTTTCGTGCTGGAAGGCGGCCCGGCGCCGATGGCGGCAAACCCCGCGAAAACAAGACTCTTCGCGGGCCTGCGGAAAAGCTTTGAGCTTGCCTCCCTGCGGATCGGCCCGGAGGGGGATCTTTCGCTTGCGGGCAAGATCGATCTTCCCGGCGACGCCTGTTTTGTTGAAAGCGATAAGAGCGGGCGCTATATCTTTTCAGCCTATTACAACGCGGGCCAAATAGCCGTACACCGCCTGGAGGATGATGACAGCCTGCGCGAAGTCCAGCGGATCACTACCGAGCGGAAGGCTCATTCCGTCCGCCTGGACAGGGATAACCGCTTCGCCTACGCCCTGCATACGGGCCCCAATAAGATCTATCTCTACCAGTTTGATTCAGCCGCCGGGCTGTTAAGGCCCCGGGATCCGCCGTGGATCAGCCCCGGCGGGAATCCGGAGCCGAGACATTCGTGTTTCCATCCCTCCCTTGACTGCCTCTATGTTCTGCATGAGGCGGGCAACACGCTTTCCGTCTACGATTTTGATCGCCGCAGCGGCGGTATTACCTGCAAACAGACTGTCTCCACCTTGCCGGACGGAGGGCATAAGGGCAGTACTGGCGCGGAACTGCGCGTTTCAGGGGACGGGCGTTTTCTGTACGCTTCCAACCGGGGCCACGACAGCATCGTGTGTTTCAGGATAGATCAGCAAAGCGGTTGTGCGGAGAGGGTTGCCTTTACGCCCGTAACGGCAACCCCGCGTTCCTTCGACCTGTCCCCTGACGGCGCTTTTCTCTACGTTGCCGGCCAGTCTTCCGGGGAACTCGCCGCTTACGCCCGTGACCGGAATTCCGGCGCCTTGTCCGAGATATACCGGGAGTTCATAGGGAACTGCCCCATGTGGGTTATGAGCCTGGCCCTACCCGCTGTCCGGGCCTGAATTAACGCAGCGGATCTCCCGGCCTCCCGAGACGCGGAGAGGGGGGATCTCCCCGGAACATGCCGGTTCGGCCCGGGGGCAGCGGGGGGCGAAGGGACAGCCCGGAGGCGGCGCGGAGGGGTCAACAACCCGGCCGGGGATGCTGAAGAGCCGGGAGAGGGAGTAGTGGCTGCCGAAGCGGGGGCTTGCGGCGAGGAGGGCGCGGGTGTAGGGGTGGGCCGCCGTTCCGGCCTGCGTCTTTTCGGACGGCGTTTCCGCCTCCCCGCCCCCCGCGAAATCCGGGGTTTTGAAGAGCCCCACCGGGCCCGATTCCATGAGCAGGCCGCCGTACATCACCATGATCCGGTCTGAAATTTCCGCCACCAGGTCGATATCGTGGCTGATAAAGATAATCGAAATTCCCCGGCTTTCCCGGAGGCCCTTCAGCAGGGTCACAATCTGTTTTTGGATGGTTACGTCCAGGGCGGTGCTGGGCTCGTCGGCGATGAGAAGTTCGCAGCCCTGTGCCAGAGCCAGGGCTATGCCTATCCGCTGGAGCTGGCCGCCCGAAAACTGGTGGGGGAAACCGCCGAGCCGCTCCCTGCCCCGGTCAAGGCCGGTTTCGGCCAGCAGGGCCGCGGCCCTTTCATCCGATTCCTCCCGGCTGATGGCGGGATTGGAATTCCTGAAAGTTTCAAAAAAGACGCTTCCCATGTTCTGCAGGGGGTCGTAGGATCTGCCCGGTTCCTGGTAGATAACGCCGATCTTCTTGCCCCGGTATTGGCGCAGAAATTCCGTGCCCTGCCCCAGTAGTTCGATCCCCTCGTAGCGGGCGGAGCCGCTGACCAGGGCGTTTTTGGGAAGGAGCCCCGGTAGCGCCTGGGTGCCGACGCTTTTGCCGGAGCCCGATTCTCCCACGATGCCCAGGATCTCAGCCCTGGCAAGGGAAAAACTCAGGCCCCGTACCGCCTGAACGCTTAGCGGTTCCCTGCCCCGGCGGGTGGAGAAGCTTACCCGCAGATCCTCTACCTGGAGGAGGGGGGCCGGCAAGGGCCCGCGGGAGCCGGCGGAAACGGGAACGGCCCCGGCGCCCGGCTCTCTTCCCTTCCTCCGCCGTTTCAGGAAGGAGGGGAATATGGTGTGGTAGGGATCGTAGTAATCCCGCAGAACGTCCCCGATAAAGTTGAAGCTCAGGGTTACCCCCAGGAGGAACCATACGGGGGAGAGGAGCCAGGGGTAGTTGCTCAGGTTCGAGAGGGTGGAGATGTCCCGCTTGATAAGGGAACCCCAGCTTACCGCCGGGTCGGCGATGCCCAGGCCCAGGTAGGAGAGGGTAGTCTCGGTCATGATAAAGCCGGGAATGGAAAGGGCGGTGCTTACGATAAGGATGCTAGCGATCTGGGGGATGATATGGCGCAGTATTATTACGGCCGGCGGGATCATTTCAAGCTGGCTGTTCTGTATGAATTCCTCACGTTTAACGGCGTGGATCATCCCCCGGATGGTTCTGGCGGAACCGGGCCAGCCTACCAGGGAGAGAATTATCGTGATCATCATGTAGGCCCGGCCGGAATCCATGCTGGAGGAGAGCAGGGAACGGAGGAAGAGGATCAGGTAGAGGCTGGGGATGAGCATAAAGAATTCGGAGAAGCGCATGACCGTCCAGTCTGCCGCGCCGCCGAAATAGCCGGAAACGCCCCCGAAGAAGATGGCCAGGAACAGGGAAATGGCAGTGGCCACGAAGCCGATGGTAAGGGAGATGCGGCTCCCGTAAACGATGCGGGAGAAAAGATCCCGGCCCAGATTATCCGCCCCCATAAGGAAAACCGGGTAGGCCCCCTCCCCGGCGGCCGCGGGGCCGGTGGTAAAGAGGTGGCGATCCGCGGGGATAAGGCCGAAGAGTTTGTAGGGTTCCCCCTTTCCCAGGAAACGGATCGGCGCGTAGAGATCCCGCACCCGGACGTAATCCAGGTTTACCGTGTTGATAAGCCGGTGTTCCTGGGCCTGGAGCTTCCCCCCGTAGAAACGCGCGTTGGGGGGGTGGTAGGTATGGTCGGGGAAAGAGCTGTTGGGCCCGTAGGGGGCGAAGAATTCGGCAAAGATCATGACCAGGTAGAGGGCAAGCAGGGCGATGAGGGAGGCCAGCGCCAGGGGCCTGCCCCGGAGGTAAGACAGAAATTTCCGCATCTTCCTACTCCTTTCCGTAGCGGATCCGGGGATCCACCAGGGCGAGCAGGATGTCCGCCAGCACCATTCCTATCAGTACCAGGAAGGATATGAACATGATGTTGGCCAGCACTAAGTTGATGTCCTCCTGGAGCACCGCCTCGTACATAAGCCGCCCGATGCCGGGGTAGGCGAAGATGATCTCCAGGATCAGGGAGCCGGAGAAGAGGCCCGCCAGAAGATTCGCGCTGCCGGTGATGTAGGGGTTAAGGGTGTTGCGGAAGGCGTGGTTCAGGTAGACCCGCCATTCGGCGATGCCCCTGGAGCGGAGGCTTGTGATGTAGGGCTGGCCCAGCTGATCCAGCATGGTGGCCCGGATCATCCGCAGGGTTCCCCCGATCCCCCCCAGGAAAGAGGCCAGGAGGGGGAGGAAGATATGGTGCATGTAGGAGAACACGAATTTTACCGGGGCTTCCGCGTAGGGGAAGGTGGGGTAGGCGGTTACGGGGAAGAGGGAACTGGCCGCGGCGAAGAGCTGGAACAGGATGAGGAGCAGGATCCCCGGAAAAGCGTGGAGCACCAGGGCGAAGAAAGTTACCGCCAGATCCGCCGCCGTACCCGCTTTGGCGGAGAAGTAGACCCCCAGGAGGAAAGAGAAAATGGTGATAAGAACCAGGGAGATAAGGTTAAGGGCTATCGAGTTGGGCAGCCGGGATCCGATGAGGAAGGAGACCGGGGCCCGGGAGATAAGGCTCGTGCCCAGGTCGTGGCTGACGATTACCCGTTTAAGCCAGCTAAAGTACTGGATATAGAAGGGCTGATCCAGGCCGAGGCTCCGCCGCTGGGCTTCAAGCTGTTCCTGATCCATGGCCTCCTGGTTCTGCCCCGCCCTGCCCTGGTTCTCCCCGAAGATCTGCTGCAGCATGATCTGATCCACGATATCCCCCGGGGCAAGTTCCATGAGGCCGAAAACCGCGAAACCCAGGATAAAGAGCATTACCGCCATGGTAAAGAACCTTCCCAGGATATAGGAGGGGAGGGGCGCCTTCCGCTTGAAAAGATAGAAGGGCCGTAAAAGCCGGGTAACTATTCCCGCCGGACGGGCCGCCTTCGGCGTATCCGCGCCTTTTCCGCTGGTATTACTGCTGGCCATAGCTCAGGTACATGTGGGTGCTTTCAAACCCGTTGATATTGTCGTAGTACACGTTGGACTGATCCCAGCGCCGGTTCAGGGCGGCAAAGAGGCTGGGCCGTACCAGGTAAATTACCGGGCACTGTTCCAGGAGGATCTCCTGGTACTCGTCCCAGTAGGCCTTGGCCTTTTCCTGGTCTATGGTGTAGGCGGCCTCGTTGTAGAGGTAGTCTACCCGGGCTTCCCATTCGGTGGCGGGGCTCTTCTGCATGGGGTACCAGAGGTGGAGGTTCCCGTCGGAAGGCCAGACGTTACTCCCCTGGGTGGGAAAGATATTGCTCCCGCTCAGGCCGATGAGCAGGGAATCCCACTCGAAGCTGTTGAAAAGCTGTTCCACCATCTTCTGGAAATCCAGGATACGGACGTTCAGTTTTATTCCCGCCCGTTCAAGCTCGTCCCGGATGATCGAGGCGATATCCGACATGATGCCGCTTTCCGAACGGATGGTAAGGTCGAATTCTACCGCCCGGCCCTGGCTGTCCCGCATGATCCCCTGGCCGTCCCGGGTAATGCCTATGGAGGCCAGCAGCTTTACCGCTTCCGCCGGATCGTAGGTATACTTTAGCTGGATGCCCCGGTTGTAGAAGGGGTTCGGTTCGGGGAAGAAGTCGAGCTTGGATTCCGCCAGGCCCCGGTATACCTGGGCGATGATGCGGTCGCTGTTATGGAGGCTGCTCATGGCCTGGCGGAATTCTTTTTGGGTGAACCATTCGTATGCGGCGCTCCCCGCGTGCACCGGGTTCTGGTTGAAAGACCAGAAATTCGCGCTTAAACTGCCCCCGCCGTTAAACACCGTGTAGGCGGTTCCCGGTTTTACCGAGGGCTTGGCGGAAAAGCCCGGGAAGCCCCAGCGTTTCTTCCCCTCCTGGCCGTCCACCATTTCCGCCATGTCCTCCGGGCGCAGGGAATAGGAATCGGCCTCGCCGTTTTGAAAGAGCAGCTTATTGGTATTCTCGTCCGCCACGATCCGCAGGATCTCTTTTTCGTAGAAGGGGACGGAGAGCCCTTCGGAGTCCTTTTCCCAGTAGTGGGGGTTCCGCTCAAAGACCAGCCACATCCCCGCCGTATAGGTGGTAAGGTAGTACCTTCCCATGGAAGGGATCCTTCGGGGGTCGGTGTCAATGCTGAAGAGATCCAGAACCCCCTGGATACCCCTTTCCCGTTTGGCCTCTTCGTAGTCCAGCCTGGGGGCGATGCTGCGGTTGGTAGTCAGCAGGGGATCCGCCACAATCCGGGGAAAGCGGAAGACGAAACGGCGCTCATCCAGCTTTTCAATGTCGATATGGGCTCTTGAACCGTCGGGCATGAGGAGGAACTGGCCGTTGTAATGGGAACTGTGGGCCTCCGGGTCTCCCTCAATCTCGTTGTACCAGAAAACCACGTCGTCGCTGGTAACGGGTATCTTTTCGTCCGAATCGCTGTAGGTCCAGTAAAGATCGTCCCGCAGGG
>JAIRRU010000031.1 GCA_031255815.1 Treponema sp.
AGGCGAAATACGTCAGATTGATCTTAAAATCCGTCAATAAAGAGGCCCAGGAGATGATCAACGGCGTAAGCCAGGCCCTGGTAATCATGGGGAAGAACCTTAAGGCGGTCCTGGAAGATTATCAGAAGAATCCCCGGGAACTCATTATTAACTGGAAAGAACTGGAATTCGCCTCCGAAACGCCCCTTATCCAGCGGATATCCGCGATTTACGAAAAAATATACTATTTTGTACAAATGATGCAGTTCTTTGTCCGGCCCATAGAAGAGGAATAGCTTCACCGGCGTATTGCACAAATCCTCCGGGCGATTTAAAATAAAGAAACCCTACCAATGAGGAAAAATAATGTCCGATAAAAACATGGTTATGATTGACGGAAACACTGCGGCGGCTCATGTAGCCCACGCCTTGAGCGAAGTAATCGCGATTTATCCGATTACCCCGTCCAGTCCCATGGGGGAACTCTCCGACGAGTTTTCCGCCCAGGGCCGGAAAAATCTGTGGGGTACCATCCCCCAGGTTGTAGAAATGCAGTCCGAAGCCGGTGCGGCCGGCGCCGTACACGGAGCGCTGACCACCGGTGCCTTAAGTACCACCTTCACCGCATCCCAGGGGCTTCTGTTGATGATCCCGAATATGTATAAAATTGCCGGTGAACTTACCGCCACGGTATTCCATATCGCGGCCCGGGCCATTGCCGCCCAGGGGCTTTCTATCTTCGGGGATCACGCGGATGTGATGGCCTGCCGCCAGACCGGTTTCGCCATGCTGGCCTCCAACAACGTCCAGGAGGTAATGGATACCGCCCTTATCGCCCACGCGGCGACCCTGGAATCCCGGATTCCCTTCCTCCACTTCTTCGACGGGTTCAGGACCAGCCACGAGGTGCAGAAGGTGGAGGAACTCTCCTACGACGTGATGCGCCAACTCATCTCCGACGAGCTGGTGACCGCCCACCGGAAACGGGGCCTTACCCCGGAAAGCCCCGCCATCCGGGGAACCGCCCAGAATCCCGACGTGTATTTTACCGGCCGGGAAACGGTGAATAAGTATTACGCGGCGGTCCCCGCGATTGTGCAGAAGTATTTTGACCAGTTCGCCAAGATCACGGGCCGGCAGTACCATATCTACGAATACTACGGCGCCGCCGACGCGGACCGGGTGGTGATCATCATGGGTTCCGGGGTGGAGCCCGCGGAAGAATATGTGGACGACGCCAACGCCCGGGGGGAGAAAATCGGCCTTCTCAAGGTCAGGCTCTACCGTCCCTTCGACGCCGAGCTCTTTGTAAAGGCCCTCCCCGCTTCGGTCAAGGCCATCGCGGTACTGGACCGGACCAAGGAGCCCGGAGCCCTGGGAGAACCCCTCTACGAGGACGTCCGGACCGCCATCGGCGAAATTCAGGCCGGAGGCAAGAGTCAGTTCAAGGAGTATCCCAAAATCGTGGGCGGCCGGTACGGTCTCGGGTCCGCGGAATTCACCCCCGCCATGGCGAAGGCGGTGTACGACAACCTCAAGGCAACGGAGCCCAAAAACCACTTTACCGTGGGGATCTACGACGACGTGTTCAAGACCTCCCTGGATTTTGACGAGAACTTTGAGCTTAACGAGACCGGCGTCCACGAGGCCCTCTTCTACGGCCTGGGTTCCGACGGTACCGTGGGGGCCAATAAAAACTCCATCAAGATCATCGGGGACGCCACGGAAAACAACGCCCAGGGCTATTTCTCCTACGATTCCCGCAAGGCCGGGACCATCACGGTTTCCCACCTGCGCTTCGGCAAAAAGCCCATTAAGAAACCCTATCTGGTTTCCAAGGCGGGCTTTATCGCCTGTCATAAATTCAGCTTTATTGAAAAACAGGATATGCTCTCCAAGGCCAAGAAGGGAGCGACCTTCCTGCTCGCCAGTCCTTTTAGCAAGGACGAAATTTGGCAGCGCCTGCCCGTGGAAGTCCAGCGGCAGATCATCGAGAAGGAACTCAACTTCTACGTGATCGACGCGGTGGACCTGGCGGAAAAGGCCGGCATGGGGGGACGGATCAACGTCATCATGCAGACCGCCTTCTTCCAGATCTCGGGGATCCTACCGGAGGCGGAGGCGGTGGAGCTTATCAAGAAGGCCATCAAGAAGACCTACGGAAAGAAGGGCGAAGAGGTGGTAAAAAAGAATATCGCCACCATCGACATGGCCCTGGCGGGAATCCAAAAGGTGGATTATCCCAAGACCACGTCGGGGAATATCCACATGATTCCCCCGGTTCCCGATAATTCCCCCCGGTTCGTCAAGGAAGTGATCGGCGAAATCATCGCTTCCCGGGGAGAAAAACTACCGGTGTCCAAGATCCCCGACGACGGGACCTTCCCCACCGCCACCACCAAGTACGAAAAGCGGAACATCGCCGAAAAGATCCCCGTCTGGGATCCGGCGGTCTGTATCCAGTGCGGCAACTGCACCATGGTCTGTCCCCACGCGGTTATCAGGATGAAGGCCTATGCCGCGGCCCAGGGCGCTCCGGCGACCTTTAAATCCGTGGATGCCAAGGGCAAGGAATTCGAGGGCCTGAAGTTTACCCTCCAGATCGCCCCGGAAGACTGCACCGGCTGCGGCGCCTGCGTCAATATCTGTCCCGCCAAGAACAAGGCGGACCCGGAGAAAAAGGCCATCAACATGGAACACCAGATCCCCCTGCGGGAGAGCGAAGCGGCCAACTGGGAATTCTTCCTCAAGATCCCCAACACGGATCCCAAGCTCCTGAACCTGAACCAGGCCAAGGGGATAGGGATGAAGCAGCCCCTCTTCGAGTTCTCCGGCGCCTGCGCGGGCTGCGGGGAGACTCCCTATGTAAAACTCCTTTCCCAGCTCTTCGGCGACCGGGCGGTGATCGCCAACGCCACGGGCTGTTCCTCCATCTACGGCGGGAACCTCCCCACCACCCCCTACGCCCAGCGGGACGACGGCCGGGGACCGGTTTGGTCCAACAGCCTCTTTGAGGACGCCGCGGAATTCGGCTTCGGTATGCGGCTGACCAGCGACAAGCTCGCCGAATACGCCCGGGAGGCGGCCCTTGAGGTCAAGACGCAGGGAATCCAGGGGGCGCTGATCGATAAGATCCTCGCTAATCCCCAGGGAGACGACGGGGAAATCGAGGCCCAGCGGAAACTGGTGGACGAACTCAAGGAAGCCCTGAAAAAGGAATCCAAGCCCGCGGCGAAGAACCTGCTTTCCCTGGCGGACCACTTTATAAAACGCTCCGTCTGGGTCCTGGGGGGCGACGGCTGGGCCTACGACATCGGGTACGGCGGCCTGGACCACGTGCTCGCCTCGGGGCGGAACGTGAACATCCTGGTCATGGATACCGAGGTGTACTCCAACACCGGCGGACAGATGTCCAAGGCGACCCCGGTGGGGGCAATCGCCAAATTCGCCGCGGCGGGTAAAGACATCTCCAAAAAGGATCTGGGGGCCATGGCCATGAGCTACGGATATGTGTATGTGGCCAAGGTTTCCATGGGGGCCAATATTGCCCAGGCTATCAAGGCCTTCCGGGAAGCGGAAAGCTACGACGGGCCCTCTATCATCATCGCCTATTCCCACTGTATCAACCACGGCATCGACATGATGCACGGGATGGATCAGCAAAAGGCGGCGGTTACCTGCGGCCTGTGGCCCCTGTACCGCTACGATCCCCGGCTTAAGGACGAGAACAAGAACCCATTCCAACTGGATTCCAAGGATCCCACCACGGCTCTGGAAGACTTTATGTACCGGGAAGTGCGGTTCAAGAGCCTCAAGGCCGCGGACCCCGCCCGGGCGGAGGCCCTCTTTGCCAAGGCCAAGGCCCAGTCGGAACGGGTGCTCAAGGAATACAAATATCTCGCGGAGCGGCCTTTCTAGGCGTTGACAGCGCGGCGAACTCCCAGGAGTCTGCCGCGCTCGCGGATACAACGCGGCGGACTTGCCGGCGCCCCGGAAATGACCTCCCCCCTGTTAAACAGGGGGGAGAGTTTTTTGCAAATTTCCGGGAAGGGCTGATGCAATCTTAGGAAATTTCTATTATAATAAGCGGTATGTATTTGACTAAATCAACGAATATCCATCGTATCGGTTTTGTCTCTACCCGTTTTCAGGGTACCGACGGAGTCTCCCTGGAAACCACAAAATGGCGGCAGGTCCTGGAAAAGCTTGGTTTCGACTGTTACTTTTTTTCCGGCCTTTCGGACTGGGAGGCGGAAAAAAGCATGGTGGTGGACGAGGCCTTCTTCGGCCATCCCCTTATCGCGGATATCCAGGATCGCTGTTTCGGGACCACCGTGCGGGGAGAGGGCCTTACCGGGGAGATCCAGGCCCTCCGGTTCCGCCTGAAACGGGCGCTCTACGATTTCGTGGATAATTTTGGGATTAACCTGCTTATCTCCGAAAACGCCATGACCATTCCCATGAATATCCCCCTGGGGCTCGCCCTAACGGAGTTCATCGCCGAGACCGGCATCCCCACCCTCGCCCATCACCACGACTTTCTCTGGGAACGGCAGCGCTTCTCCGTCAACTGCGTGGAAGATTACCTTTCCACGGCGTTCCCCCCCAGGCTGCATACCATAAACCACGTGGTGATCAACTCCGAGGCGCGGCAGCAGCTTTCCTACCGGTGC
>JAIRRU010000054.1 GCA_031255815.1 Treponema sp.
TTTTGCGATAAAAGTCTCCAGGACTTTGTCCGCGCTGGCGCAGGTCGCGCAGCCATAGCAACTCTCATTCATGGCAGCCCCTCTCTCATAAGTAGAATCAATCCCGGCATAAATTGCCAAGATTCCGCCTAAAAAAAGCCCCGTCAGGAAGCTTTCCCAAAACCCGGTTCGTTCCGGGAAAGCCTCCGGGCCGGGTTAGAAATCCAGGCGCTGGAGTTCGTCCATGCGCCGCTGTACCGCGATGACTTCTTCAAGAACCGCCATGCTTTCCCGCGCGGGGACGAATTGGGGGTTCAGCTTCAGGGTTTCCCGCCAGTAACGCTCGGCCAGGAAGTAATCGCCGCGGGCATAGGCGTCAAGCCCTTCCAGGTAGAGCCGGTCTACCTCCCCGGCCAGGCGGCTCCTGCCCTGATCCCCCAGATCCAGGCGTACTCCCAGGCTGACCCGGTTGAGCGGCTGCATCTGGGTCAACAGATCCATGGTGTAATTTATATCCAGGGAGATCTTGTTCAGGTTCACCGTGCTCCCCACGCTAAGGCGGGCATTCCCCGATTTTGCCATAAGCCCCCCCCGCATGGAGAGGAAGCTGGCCACCCCCACGGAAAGAGCCGCAGTCCACCAGGGCTTCTCAGAAAATTCCGGATTGACCATGTTGAAGGGGAGGGAAAACTCAAAGGAAAAGAGGACGGGCCGCAGGGGTTTGTAGGACAGGGCGGCTACCGCCGACGAGGGCAGGGCCTCCCCCTGGGAAGGGGGCCCCAGGTTCCGGATTACCAGAGCCGCCGAGCTGTTCCGTTCCCGGCTGTGGTAGAATTTCAGAAAATTGAAGCGGGTAAGGGCCCCCAGATCCGTCATGGCCATCCCGGCCGACCCTTCCCAGCCGGATCCGGACATAACCAGGTTACTGTCCTTGTCCGCGTAGTCCGGCACAAAGCGGAAGGCCCCCTTCAGGTTGGCCCCCAGGGAAAGGCCGGAGAAATAGTAGCCGGAAAAGAAGTTGTACGAAAGGTTCAGCACGGCTTCGGCTTCGGAGTAATAGCCTTTGGATACCCTGTCGCCAAAGCGGTTGTATTCGGTAAAGGGGGTGTAAAGCCACTTCCCCGCGGCGGCAAGGCCCAGGTTTTTTACCCTGGTTGTATACACCAGCCCCTCAATCTTGGTGTCCCCTATCCAGTTGTTGTGGTACAAGGCCAGCTCCGACCGGGAGAGCATGGAGGAACCGGCGGGGTTAAACTCGATAAAGGAAGCGTCGTCAGCCACGGCGGCAAAAGCGGCGGCCATGCCTTCGGCCCTGCCGCCTATGGGGATATTCAGCACCGGAAAAGCGCTCAGCCCCGCGTTATCGTCCGCGCCGAAAATTTCATCCAGGTAATCCGTCACGGAACCGTAGGAATCGTGATCAAAATCCACCCCCATAACGGGAAAAAAAGAAAGGAGGAGCAAAAAGGGCGGCAAAATCCAGCTTTTGTTCATGCGGACATAATTATATACCGGGAAAGGGAATATTACCACTCGGCCCCCGTCCGCCCCAAAAAGGAGAAGTTCCGGGCGCTTAAGCGGGGGATACCCCCCGGGAAGGGCCCCGCGCTATAGTTTTTTCAGGAATTCTCCGGTATAATTAAAGTCTGTTTATAATGCAGGCATTATGGAGCGTTTCCCGAAACCCGGTTGGTTTTGGGAAACGGGCAGACTCTCATTAGTAAAAGAGTGTATAGAGGAATGAAATTCCCGGAACAGGCGCGGTACCCTCCAAGGAAGGCGGTTTTTTTGCTGGCCGCCCTGGTTTTTTTTCTCATTGCCCTCCCTTTTCTTCAGGGCGGGGGGAAAAAGCAGGATTCCCTCCTGGACAGGGCCGACGCGCTGATTGAGGGGAAACGCTACGATGAAGCGATCCTCGTTCTTACCGATTATATCAGGGCGAATCCCGATGATTTTGACCGGGCCCAGGAACGGTTCCAGCGGATCGTGGGGATTCGCAGCCGCTACAACCTGCTAACCGTCGAGCTGCTGGAAACGGTGGCAAGGGATCCGGATAATGCGGAAAGGATCCTCGCCCTTACCAGGCAGCTTGAATCCATGGAATCGGCCAGCAATCCCCAGACCCACGCCTTTATCATCCGTACCAGGGATATCGCCCAGTTTGCCTACAACCGGAAGAGGCTCGAGGACATCCTCCGGGAAGGGAAGGAACTGACCCTGCGGGGAAATTACCGGGAGGCCCTTCTCGTCTACGGGGGGGGCCTGGACATTTACCAGGAGGAATTTTTCAAGTCCGGCTACGGAGAGCTTATTGAAAACCGGGTGCGCCGGGACATAGCGGGAATAAGCGGGGGAATCGGCTCATTTCTGGCTTTGAGCGGCGATCTGGATGTTCTGGCAAAGGAACTGGAAGGGCTGCTGGAGGAAGGGCCGGCCCGGGCGGAAAGGGGCGGCCTGTCCCGGGTTCAGGAGATCTACCGCCAGGCGGAAGCCGGTATCGACAGCCTGGCGGATATCCAGGGGAACCTGTACCGCGCGGCGGAATACTTTGACGAACTCCTCCTCCGTCTGCGGGAGGCGGACGGTTCCCTGGGCGACCGTTCCTTTCTGTCCTTCGCCTCCCGCCTGATCAGGGGCCGGGGCGGGGACGCCTCGGAAGACGGCATGCTGCTTACGGTGGATGCCTACTGGAACAGCTTCTTCCCCCCGCTGGAAAGCATGGCCGCGGCAGCGGCGGAAAGCTGGTACCGCTCCGGCATGGCCCGCGCGGAAAACGGCGATCACGGCCCCGCCCTGGAGGATTTTCAACTGGCCGCTGATTACGCCGGATTGTCCCTGGCCTTTCTGGAAAAGGATCGGGTTTTTAAAGCCCGGACCGGGGCGCCCGCGGAGCGGATCCTTGACCGGGCTGTGCCGGAAGGCAGGGCCGGGAACTTTCTCCGTTCAGAATCCCTGGCCAGGGCTCTTGCCCTGCTTCAGAGTACGGAAAGCCTGAGCCTGGAGTACCAGGAGCAGGTGGGGAACGAGGGAAGCCTGATCCGTTCCTGGCAGGCGCAAAACCTGGACAGCCTGGAGATCCTCGCCCGGGAGGGGGAACTGAAGGACGCTTACCAGGATTTTGAGGAAAGAATCGAGGGCCTTATAGCCGGGACGGATCGGGAAGCCGCGGCCCTGCAGGTTTACGCCCTCCGGGAGGCGGGCCCTCGGGTGAATTACATCGCTGAAACCCGGGCGCTCCAGACAGCCCTCCGGGCCCGCATAAACAACGGGGAATTCCGCTCCGCGTTCCGGCAATACACCCTGGTCAGCCAGGAGATGGAGCAGCGTCTGGCGGAACGGCGGGAACAGTTTGCCGGCGCGGAAAGCGCTGTCCGGGGAGCCCGTACAGATGCTGGCGGAACCGGGCCGGCCCCGGCTTCCGCCGGGTTCTATCCCGCCGAAGGCCTGAGGATCCTCAACCGGATGGAGGAGGCCATAGAAATTGATCTGGAAACCGGCCGGATCTTTCTTGCCCGTTTCGAGGACAGAGATGAGAATATTTCCGGCCGGCCCGAGCTGGTTTCCCTTCGCGCCGCCGCCGTAGCCGCCCTTAACGATCTGGCTTCCCTCCGCGCCGAAGGCCGGGCCCTGGCCGCCGACGCCCGGAACCGGATTGCCCGGGCGGAGGCCCTCCGCCAGGAGGGGGAACGTTACTTCCAGGAAGCCCGAAACGCGGTTGCGGCCAATAACCCCGGGACGGCCAGGGATCGGCTGGAACGGGCCGCCGAGCGTTACGCCGCCTCTTTGGCTATTCAGGAGTCCGATTCCCTCAGAACCGAATGGGATACCCGCGCCGTGGCCCTTGGGGCCGACATCCACCGGCGGGAAACCGAGACGGCAGTCCGGGAACTGCGGGTCATGGTGAACGCCGCCCGGAACGCGTATTTCGCCGGGGATTTCGATCAGGCCGAGGAACTCCTGGTAAACGCCCAGAACCGCTGGCAGGCCGTCAATGTTGCCGACGATCCGGAAGTTCTCTACTGGCTTTCCATTGTCCGGGGGGCGCTGGCCCTCCGTTCGGATCGGGTTATCTCCTCTACCGCGCCGCTTTACCCTGAGATGAGCCAGTTCCTTTCGGCGGCCGCGAAGAACTATGAGGAAGGGGTCAGGCTTATAAACGCCGGCCGGCGTTCCGAGGGTCTTGCCTGGTTTGACGGTTCCCGCTACCTGATCCAGAAAGTAAAGCTCATGTTCCCGGTGAACCAGGAGGCGGGGATCCTGGAACTACGGATAGATCAGGTTACCGATCCGGCGGCCTTCACCGCCTCCTTCCAGCGCCGCCTTAACGACGCAATCGCGGGAACCAAGCGGAGATCCCTGGAATCCTTTGCGGATCTCCAGAACCTGGCGGAACTGAACCCCCGGTATCCCGGGATACAAAACGCGCTGATCCAGGCGGAAATTGACATGGGCCGCCGCCCCGCGCCTCCGGATCCGGCTGCCCTGGCCCGTTCCAGCGAGCTCGCCGCCGCTGCCAGGAGGATCGTCGAAAGCAATGCCCGGCTTCAGTTCGAGGTGGCCCTGCAGCAGCTTAACGAGGCCCTCATCCTTAATCCCAACAATACCCAGGCCATGTCTCTCAAGGATCGGGTGCAGACCGAAATGGGAGGATCGGGGAACATCGTGCTTTCCAGCGCCGCCGAAGGGGAGTACCAGCGGGCGATACGGGAACTCCAGCAGGGGAACACTCTGGTAGCCCTGGCCATCGTTGAGCGGCTTCTCCAGGATTCCCGGAACCGGAATTCAACCCGCATCCTGGAACTTGAGCGAAGGATACACTCGGTTCTATGAGGGGCTTTTTCAAGAGGGGCCTCCGCTGTTTCGGAACCGCCCTGTTCTTTCTCTCCCTTGCCCTCCCTCCCGGGCTGGGGGCGGATCTCTACTGGGAATCCCCGGCCCCTTTTTCCGGCCTCTCCGGTTCCTTCCCCGTTTCCGCATCCAGCGGGGATCTTTCGGTAATCGTCTGGCAGGAGGCCTCCCCTGTTTCTTCCGGGGGCGGGGAAAGCTCCCAAATCAGCGTTTCCCTGGGATTGAAAAGCCCCGGCAATGCCTGGCGCGTCCTGCCCAATGTGGCCGGGCCCTACAGCTACGCCGGAGCCGAGCCGGCGATTCTCAGCGTAGTCCTGGATAAGCGGGGCCGGATCATCATCGCCGCGGCGGTATCCGCCAGCCAGACCGAGATACTCGTCTCCGAGGATTGGGGGCAGAGCTTCTCTGCTTACCGGCTGGATATGGGGAGCGAAGCTTCCGTGGCCCCCCGCGTCGCGGTCCGTTCCGACGGGGGCTATCTCCTCTTCATTACCCGGAGCCTGGGGGAAACCCTGTCGGTTTACTATTCCCGTTCCGACGACGCCCGCAACTGGGAGCCTTTCAGGCTCTTCGTGGAAGATCTCTCCCTTCAGCTCAACTTTCTCCCCGCCCACACAGCCCTGAATTCCCGGGACTACGTGATCTTCCAGTCCATGGTACCCAACAGGGAAACCCTTCCCACCTTCCAGCTCTTCCTCAAAATGTCGGATGACGGGGGGCTCAGCTGGACGAGTTCCAAACGGATCACCAGTTTCCAGGATCCGGTAAGCAATACCGGCGCCGATCCCAACCGCTTCGACAACCAGCGGGCCCATATCATCCCCTGGAACGGGCAGATCTTCCTCACCTGGGAACGGCGTTACGGAACCGGCTCCCCCCAGATTTACAGCGCCGCCCTTGACCGGGAAGGCGCCCTGAGCGGGGTTGCGGAACGGGTGAACCGGGACACGGCTTACTGCAACAACCCCGTGGCTTTTCTCTGGCAGGGAAAACCGCTGGTGGTCTGGTTTGACAACCGGCAGCGGCTTAACCGGGTCTACCTGGCCCAGCATAACGGGGCAAACTGGCTGAACTACGACCTTTCCGGATCCAGCGGGGAAGCGTCCTTTGGCCGGCCGGCGGCGGACGGGGAGGATCTTTTCGTGTTTTGGCAGAACAATTCCCGGGACGCGGGGCGTATCTATGCCCTCTTCCCCGACGTTACGGCGGAAACGCCCCTTCTGCGGGCCGGGAATTTCAGCCCCTCGGATCGGAACCGGGGGGAACGGATACGGGTGTCCTGGAGCGATCCGGGGGATTCTTCCGGCATCCAGGGTTACTCCTACGTTCTCAGCAGGTTTGAGGAAGACAGCCCCCCCCGGGAGATCCTGATCGAAAACAGAAACGGGGAAGATCAAACGCTGGATATCCATATCCCGGAGGACGGTTCCTGGTATTTCAGCGTCATTGCCCGGGATTTCGCGGGGAACTGGTCGGAACCGGCCAGGATAGAGTACATCCGGGACACCACCCCGCCCCCCGCGGCGACTATTATCCCCCCGGAACTGGACGAACAGGGCTGCCTCCTTTCCAATACCTTCTCTTTGGAATGGAACCCGCCCCCCGCTTCGGATATTGCCGGATACACCTGGGAACTGGAGTACCTGGGATCGGCGGCGCTCCTGGGGAATTTGGAGGGAGAAGAGCTTCAGGCCGCCGGGCTTGAACGTTTCCCCCCGCGGCCCGCCCTGCCCCCCCGGATAATGGGGGAGGAGCGGTTCGCCTCCTTCGACAACCAGGACAACGGCCTCTGGCGTTTCTCGGTGTCCGCCATTGACGAAGCGGGGAACATCGGCCCCCGGTCGGGCTTTTTTTTCAAGACCGACAAGTATATCCCCCGCACCTACATTACCTACGTGGACGCCCGCCAGGACGAACAGGGGGTATTTTCGGCCCGTATCATTGGCCGGGGCTTCTCCCAGGGGGGGCTGGTTACCCGCCTTATCCTGGACAAGGACGGCTCCCCCCCCTACGACCGGGAATACTTCCTTTCCCGGGGGGAATTCCGGGTTGCCTCGGATAGGGAAATCGGCAGTTTTGTAACGGAGAATATCGAGGAAGGGCTCTACCGGGTGGGGGTGGAACACCCGCTGCGGGGCATCTTCTTTACCCCCCCGCTGGTAAGGGTGGACGAAACGGGAACCGTCAAATTCGGCGATTACTCCCGGCTCTGGGAACCGGACTGGACTCTTTCGGAAAGCCGGAGGGGCTTCGATTCGGAGCTGCTGATCCTCTGCGCCGTTCTGCTCATGTGCTTTGCCAGTCTCTTCGCCCTGCTGCGGGGAGCCGCCGGGCTAATATCCGATTCCCGGGCCCTTAGGACGGAAACGGCCGCCCTTTTAACAGGAGATTTTATGCCTTCGGAAAAGAAAAGAAAGGTCTCGAAAATCAGGCGGCGGGGCATCGGCCTGCGCCTAAAACTCGCCTCCTTTACCGTGGTGCTGGTACTGGTGGTAGTCCTGATGGTGTCCGCGCCCCTTTACTTCATGATGACCCGGACTCAGCAGGAAACCCTGCTCCGGGGCCTCTGGAACCGGTCTACCGTACTGCTGGAGGGGCTTGCCTCAAGCGTCCGGGCCTATCTCCCCTCAGGGAACCTGCTGGAACTGGGCTTCCTCCCCGCCCAGAGCGCCGCCGTACCGGAAGCCCTGTACGTAACCATTACCGGTTACAACTCCGGGCCCACCCTGTTCGAGGATCACGTTTGGGCCACCAACGACCCGGCTATCCTCGCTAAAATAGACACGGCGGAGCTCCGGCCCGGAGTGTCCCGGCTTACCGACGATCTAAGCCCCCGGCTGGCGGAGATCGGCCGGGAACTCAACGATCAGGCCCGGCAGCAGGTAGGGGATCTTTCCCGCAGCATCTCCGAACTAAACCGGGAAGGGGCTTCCCTGGCCCTAAGGTCAGACGAGGCAAGCAGGCAGCGGCTGGAGGATATCCAGCTCAGCAGCCGTTCCCTGGAAGCCCGGCTTACCGCGCGGCTTTCGGAAATCTCCCGGGAAATCGGCTCGGAGCCGGGCTTTTCCCTGAATATTTCCGGCCAGCCGGAGCATTACCGCTATATCCTCTTCAAGCCCGTGCTGTACCGCCAGGGCGACGACGATTACTACTTCCGCGGCCTCGTCAGGCTGGAGCTTTCCATCGAACCCATTCTGGATCAGATCGTAAAAGGCCAGTGGCAGCTCCTGCGGATCATCCTTCTGGTGGCCCTGGTGGCCCTGAGCCTTGGCACCCTGGGCGCCCTGACCCTTTCCACCCTGATCATCCAGCCCATCCTCCGGCTGGTAAGCCATGTGGAGCAGATCCGGGACACCGAGGACAAGGCGAAGCTGGAAGGGGTGGAGATAGAGATCCGCTCCCGCGACGAGCTTGCCGTGCTGGGCAGTACGATCAACGATATGACCCACGGCCTGGTAAAAGCGGCCGTAGCCGCTTCGGATCTGTCAATCGGCAAGGAGATCCAGAAAAAGTTCATCCCCCTGGATCTTAACCGGGAAGGGGACAAACTCAGTTCCGGCTTCAAAGACACCAAAAACATCCAGTTTTTCGGCTACTACGAAGGGGCCAAGGGGGTTTCGGGCGACTACTTCGACTACCAGGATCTGGCCGGCCGTTACTACGCCATCATCAAGTGCGACGTGGCGGGCAAGGGCATCCCCGCGGCGCTCATCATGATCCAGGTAGCCACCATGTTTCTCAACTACTTCAAACAGTGGAAGCCCAACGCCAGAGGCATGCACATAGAGGAAGTGGTTTACCAGATCAATGAGTTTATCGAAACACTGGGCTTTAAAGGCCGTTTTGCCGCCTTCACCCTCTGCCTTTTGGATTCCCAAACCGGCATAGCCCGGTTCTGTAACGCCGGGGACAACCTTATCCATATCTTTGACGCCTCCGAAAACAGGGTCAGAAGCGTGTCCCTCCCCGAAACCCCGGCCGCCGGGGTGCTCCCCAACTTTCTGGTAGAGTCCAAGGGCGGTTACCAGGTACAGAGCGTCACCCTGGATCCGGGGGATATCCTCCTCCTCTACACCGACGGCATCGAGGAGGCGAAACGCAAATTCCGGAACCCGGACTTTAAAGAGATCCCCTGTACCGAAGGAAAGGCCCCCCTCAATACCCCCCACGGGAACCACCTGGCGGGCCAGGAAAACGAGGAACTGGGGGCGGACCGGGTCGAGGCGATCATCAACTCGGTTATGAACCGCCAGGTCTACACCCTCCGCAAATGGCATGACCCCGAAGGGAGCGGCAGGGAGCTGAACTTCGACTTCGGATCCTGCCAGGGAACCGTGGAGGAGCTTATTATGGCCCTGGTTTCGGTGGAAAAGATCTTCCGTTGTTACCGGGACCCCAAGGCGGACGATAGCAGCCGGATTCTGATGGATAAAAAAGCGGACGCCTTTCTCAAAAGCCATTTCCTCCAGTACCGGGACTACTGCTCCTGGCCCCGGGAGGTTCCTGAAAACGACGCCTATATATACTATACTTATATTAAAGAAGACGAGCAGTACGATGATTTGACCATCCTCGGCATCAAACGGAAATAGGGGGATTTATGACGTTCAGCGATCGTTTCAAGGACATGTTCGAGCAGGGAATCGCGGTTTCCAAGGATTTTGCCGTAAAGGCCGGGGCCAAAGCCCAGGATCTGGGGGAACGGGGCATGCTCGCCCTGGAGATAAAACAACTGGAGGGGCAGGCCCGGAAGCTTATCAGCCGCCTGGGAGCCGAAGCATACCGGATTTTCGTTGAAAACGCGGATAAAACCATGTCCGCCGACGATCCGGTCATCAAGTCCCTGCTTGACGAACTGGCCTCGGTAAAGGGAGGCATCGAAAAGCGGGAGCAGGAATTGAGCGAACGCCGCAAGGCCCAATAGGCGGGGCGGTTCCGGCACTTTGCTTAGGCTAAAAGTACGGATGAAAGGGCAGCCGCTAAGCGCGCGCAGGCCGCGGGCTTTTCCATTGAAAACCCGATCTTTATCCAAATTTTCCTGACTTCGGGAGGTTTTTGACCCGGATTAGCGCGGTTCCTGCCTGCGCGGCTGGATTTCCCGGCGGCTCTGCAAAGCCGGCGGGCTTACCGGGTATTTTCGGGCAAGCAAGGCAAGGAGGCTCTTCCGAAATTTCGGTTTTTGAAACAAGCCCGGATATCTTTAAATTTTTTTTCGAAACCTCTTGATTTTTTTTCGGCGCGTTGTTATATTATATAAGGTTTCGGAGCCCGCCGGGTTCCGGAACGGGTTCAGGTGCCTTTCGTAAAAGGTGTGTTCTTTGTAAACGCTTGGGATGTCAGGGTCCGGGGCGGTTTTGAGCCGTTGTTTTGCGGTTTATCACCGGGGCCCGCGGTTTTTTGCTGGATGTGTTTTCGCCGGTTCCGCCGGAGAATCTTTTAAATCTATCAAAAGACAGTAAAAACCTCTTGACTAAAAACGAATAAGCGTAGTAGTGTCTTGAAGCCGCCTCTTGCGGATAGCCGGAGGCTTTTGTAAATCGGGAGAAGGCGCCCTGCGGGCGTTTCTGACCCATGTTTTTTGGCAATACAGGGAAGGGGAGAAGGAAGAGCCGGGCTTGCCGGGCG
This sequence comes from Treponema sp., assembly GCA_031255815.1. The sequence continues at coordinate 10,453 of JAIRRU010000054.1, forward strand.
GGGGGGACCCTGCCGGGCGGCCCGGGCGCGAGCGTATCGGGGGCTGCGGCGCGTTCCGGGAGGGGCGTGCCGCGAGGCGCGGCGGGGAGCCGCCGTGCTGCTTGAAGTGATATTCTTCCGGCCTTCGGGCCGGTGGAAATACAAATCATGGAGAGTTTGATCCTGGCTCAGAACGA
>JAIRRU010000068.1 GCA_031255815.1 Treponema sp.
GATAAGCCGGTAGAGGGTAAGGGCGTATTTCCCCCTGCCGGAAGATACGGCAAAGCGTTTCCGATCCCGGCTGTCCCGGCTTATCAGCGTTTCTATGCGGCCGGAGGCTTCTCTGGGGACGCCCCGGACAATGGCGGCGTAGGTCTTGCGAACCTGCCGTGTTTTAAACTGTTCAGATAGAAAAGCCAGGGCCTGCTCGTCCCAGGCGGCGATGATCAGCCCCGAGGTATCGTTGTCGAGCCGGTGGACGATGCCGGGGCGGGGCCAGCTTCCGGCAAGGGAAGCGGCAGCCCCCCCGCCTTCCGGAGCCGGGCGGAATTCCGCGCTAAAGTTCTCCGCCGCGCCTTCCCGCCGGAGCCGCCGGAAAAGGAGGGCGTTCGCCAGGGTTCCCTGGAAATTACCCGCCCCGGGATGCACCACCATGCCCTGGGCCTTATCCACCACGATAACCCGGGAGTTCTCGAAAATCACTTTAAGCGGGATATCCTGGGGGACAAGATCCGGCCTTTCCGGTTCTTTCCAGAGAAGATCGAGGCGATCCCCGGTTTTGACCATCCGGGACAGTTTAACGGGCTTTCCGTCCAGCAGGGCTTCCGTGAGACGGGCCTTTAGCTGGGATCGGGAAAGAAGCCCCAAACGCTCGGAGATATAGCGGTCAAGCCGTAAAGCGCCGGGGGCCGCTTCAACGATCCCGTGGTAGGAGGGCATCAGGGGCTTGGGGGCGGGACAGCGAAGGGCTGGGCCGGCCTTACGGCCGGTTCCGGTTCAATCCCCGGTGCCGGCCCGGTTTCAGCCTCCTGCCCGGTTCCCGGTTCGGCTTCCGCCTGGGATTCGGGCCCGGCGGCGGATTCGGGCCCGGCAAGGGGCTTTTGGATTATCGTGATGGGGCTGCCCGCGGGAAGCTTCTTCATCCGCTGCTTTTCCTGGTGGCGCTTGATCTGGACAATCGAGAAATCGGTAACGGCTATTGCCACCGAAACGGCCGCGGCGATGGCTATGGTCATGCCCAGCTCGTCCTGGGTCATGTTGATTGCCCCCGGCGGTTTGGCGGGCCAGGGCGCGTAGAGAGGGTCCCAGTCGTGGCTGAAACAGCGCCAGGTGTCCATGGCGAAGGTGGTAAAAAACATGCTGAAGGGGAAAGAGCCAAAGGCAACGATTTCAGCCCGCCGCAGATCCTTGGCCCAGAGGGGGAATTCGGACATATCGAAACCCAGGGAGGGTTTCAAGCTCCCTGACGAAGCCTGGGCGCTGCTGCCGCTTCCGGTTCCCGCGGATGTTTGGGCAAAACCGGGAAAAGGCCGGACAGAGAGGCCCAGGCTGAGCGCCAGGACGCAGATCGCAAAGCTTTTCACCGCGGCCGCTCCCCGAAGAGAAGCGTTCCTATCCGGATAAGGGTAGCGCCTTCTTCTATGGCAATCTCAAAATCGCCGGACATCCCCATGGACAGGCAGGACCAGTCAGCATCGGGGAAACGGCTCAGCAGCTTCGCCCGGGCTTTTAGCGCCCTGCGGAAAGAATCGCGGATCCGCCCCTCCTCATCGGTAAAGGGCGCCATGGTCATAAGCCCGGCGGGCCTTAAACCCGGAAAAGACAGCACAGCTTCCGCGGCCCGGAAGAGGCTTTCCTCATCGGGAAAACCTCTTTTAGACTCCTCCCCTGTGTGCAGCTCCAACAGAACCCTGAGCGGCCTTTCCCTGGAGGCGGCGTATTTCCCCAGTTCCCGGATAATCGAATCCCGGTCAACGGACTGGACGCAGTCAAAGAGGGAGACCGCCGCCCTTGCCTTGTTGCTTTGAAGGGAACCTATCAGGTGGAGTTCCGCGCCCGGGTGAGTTTCCCTGAAACCGGAAAATTTTTCCGCCCCCTCCTGCACCCGGTTTTCCCCGAAGAAACGTAGGCCGTTCTTCCAGGCTTCCTCCACCGCTTCCCGGCAATGGAATTTGGAAACCCCCAGAAGGGTAATGCCCTCCCTGGCCCGGCCGGAACGGGCGCAGGCCCGCCGGATCCGTTCCTCAAGCCGCTCAAGGGCCTCAGCAAAGGCCATAATCCTCCCCTAAAACCAGGGCCAGTTCCCCGAAACGGGCGACGCTCAGGTTTTCGGCCCGCTCTTCCGGCCTTATACCGCATTTTTCAAGGGCCGCTGAACTGAGAGCCCGGACATCATCCCCCCCGGCTATACGGGCGGATACGAAGCCCTGGAGGTTGTTTTTAACGGTTTTCCGCCGGGAGCTGAAGAGCTGCCGCACGAGCGGGTAAAAGAGGGGAGAACCGGTTCTTTCCTCCGGGGGAAGCAGCTCTAAAAGCACCCCCTGGGAATCCACCCGGGGAGGAGGGTAAAAAGATCCCCCCCCAATGACCATGAGGGGATCCGCCCGGTAGACCGAGCCGACCAGTACCGAGAAGGAGGAATAGTCGGCGGAACCGGGTTTTGCCGCCATACGCCGGGCAACCTCCCGCTGAACCGTTACCACCATCCGCTTAAAAAACCTCCCCCCCTCGATCATATCAGCCAGCAAAACCGCGGCAATGTTGTAGGGCAGGTTGCCTATCAGGTAATCGGCCCCCGCCTCCTGCCGCCATGTTTTTAGCACATCCCCTTCCGCCAAAAGAAAGGATCCCTCCCCGCCGAAAAGCTCCCGTAAAACCCCGATGAAACCCCTGTCGATCTCAAAAGCCTTCACCCGGCAGCCCCTTTCAAGGAGATCCCGGGTCATAACCCCCAGGCCGCTGCCGATCTCCCAAACCTCTTCCCCTTTTTCCGGGCCAAGGGCGTCTATCAGCTTTTTCCTTACCGCCGGGTTGATTAAGAAATTCTGCCCGAATTTCTTCCTCATGCCAAGCCCCCGTTCCTCAAGAAAGACCTTGAGCGCCCGGGGGGAATCGTAGTTAATTTCCATGCTTTTAGTCCAATCAGAACACTAGGGCAGCGGGATAAGGCGGCTTGCGAAGATCCGCCTCCGCCGTTCCAGATACCAGAGCAGGGCAAAGGCAAACAGAGAGGCGGACAATACCGGCGCCCAGCCGGGGCTGGTAAAACCCGGCGCCCGGGAGGCGAGGGAAACGATCTGTTCCAGGATCCGGTACAGGAAGGAGAGGATCCGGGCGGGCAGGCCGCCCAGGGCCGACGGCTGAATACCCGCGGGGGCAAGGGCAAAACCGGCGGCAAGCCAGATCAGGGAAGCGATCATGAATACCGTGGTAAGGGGAACGATCAGGAGGCCCGCGATAATTCCCACCGGCCGCAGGACGCCGAAGAAGGCCGCCGTTACCGCCCCGGTGGCAAGGAAGGCCCCCAGAGAGGCGGCCAGGGGGCTGAGCAGGGATTCCGGAATTATCCCCCGGAAAAGCCCCTGGAACAGCGGCCCGGCCCGCAGTATCCCCCAAAGGGCCAGGTAGGAAAGAATGAACGAAAGGCTCTGCCCCGATTCCGGCCAGAGGAGGATCTGGATCAGGAAGGCCAGGTTAAGGAGGGGCAGGGCATCCCGCTTAAGGCCGCAAAAGACCGCAAAGGCGCCGGTAAAGTACATGACGGCGGCCCGCAGCAGGGAAGGCTGGGGGCCCACGAGAAACACGTAGAGGAGGATAAAGGCCGCGCCCGCGGCAACCGAAGCCTTTAGACCGAGGGATCGCCTGAGGAGGAAGGCGATAACTGAGGACAGAACCGCCAGATGCATACCCGAGAGGGCCAGCACGTGGGAGGAACCCGCGTCCCGGTAGGATTGGGCGATACCCGTATCCAGATCGTCCCGGATACCCAGGAGCAGGGCCAGGGCCATGCCGCCCCAGTTGACTCCGGTCTCCGCGCTGCCCTGGGAAAAACGCTCGGCAACGGCAAGCCGCAGCCCGGTACGGAACTGTTCCCATCCGGGGGCCGCCCGGACAACATGAACCGCCGAAGCCCGGAAGAAGGGCGCGCTCCCCTCTTTACCGGGAACAAAGCGCCCCTCCACGTAGACGGCGCTTTTCCGGCCGAATTCCTTTAAAGCCGGGATATGCTCCGGCGGAAAGAAGACGAGGGCCCGCCCCTTTGCGGAGGCCCGGATCCCGCCCCGGCCCCGGATCGTCTCCAGAGAAAGGGAAGCCATGCCGTTCCCCCCGCCGGAGGAACGGGGATCGTCCAGCAGAATTCCCCCAATGCCGTTTATCCCCTCTTCCGGAAGGGGAAGGCTCAGGGGACGGGGGACGGAAGCCGCGGCGCCGATACCCAGGGTAAAACCCGCGGAAAGAAAGAAGGCCAAAAGGCCGATCCGGCGGAGAACCCGGAACGGCGAGCCGTCCGAAAGGGGGCGCAATTCCCCCCAGGACACAAGAACCCGCAAGAGGCAGACGATCAGAACAGCGGCAAAGAGGCAGAGGAGCAGGCCCGCGCCGCGGAAACCGTAAAAGAAGGCGGAACCGTAATAGCCCCCCGCCACGCCGGCCGCCGCCGCCGAAAGAAAGTTTATCCGCATAAGCCTCGCCCTACCACTTGAGACGGCTGATGGAATCCCTTGCCGCGGACTGGATGTTTTCCGGGTAATTCAGGTAACCCACATAGAGGAGATAATCAAAGGCGATTTTATCGCCCGTATTACCCAGGGCGGCAACCAGGGCGAGCACCAGCTCTTCATCGTATTCCCCGGTTCTTTCGGTTTGGGAATTGTAGAAGCCCAGCTGGAGGGCGAGAGCCTGGGCCGCCTCGGAGCTTCCGATGTCCCCAAGGCACCTTGTCGCCTCAAGCAGGCGGTCTTTGGGCGCCAGTTTAATCTGGTAGTCCTCCTGAACCTGATAGAAGTATTTTACCAGTACCGGGCCGGCCCTGCTCAGTTTCAGATCCCCAAGGATCCTGACGGCCAGGGATTTTAAGGCGCTGATGGCTATTCCGCTGTCCGAATTTACCGTGGGAATATCAATGGCCGTCTCCAGGGCGCTCAGGGCAAGATCGCCCTTTTCGGCGGGGCTTAGGTTCCCGCTGGCCAGGCCGGTACTGAGGGCGGCGAATTTCTCCTGGGCCGGATTTTTCTGAATCACCGAGAGGAGGAATTCGGCGTAGTTCCCCTCGACGCTTTCCAGGGCTCTGGACGCTTCCGCGTTAATGTTGTCGGGGTACCCGGCCACCAGGGCGGAAAAAAGCACCGGGAAGGAGGAACTATCCCCCAGGCTGGCCAGGGCGCTGATGCAGGCCGAAAGGGTAACAAAATCGAGGTTCATCCCCGAACGGTACAGGTTGTTCTGATTCGCCAGGTACTGGTTTAAATTCTCCACTACCCCGCTGTTCCCCTTCCCCAGTACCGCCAGGGCTTCCAGCGCGTTGCTCCTTGTCTGGGGATCCCGGAACGCGGAAAAGACCTTCCAAAGGGTATCAATACTGGATCTGTGGGCGGAAGATCCGGCGCCCCGGGCGGCAATGGCGGTTATGGTGATAAGATCAGGATCTTCCCGGAGTATTTCCGCGTTCTGCAGGGCGAAATTCAGGGCGTATTCGTAAAGCTGGCCGATAAATTCCGGGGCCCGGTCATCGGTAGCCGCGTCGCGGAGAATGTCCGCCTTGGTTGACAGGCTGGCCCGCATAAAATTCCGCTGGTAAGAATTGAGTATCGTTTCCTGACCGCACAGGCCCCTCCCCAAAAACACCACCAGAAAACCAACGATGAATAACCGATTCATGGGAACTCCTCCGGCAAACTCCGTAAGGCCCCCGCCGGGGGCACAGGTCTATAGGGCATCGCCGTCAAAAGGAACCAGCGCCGGTTCATCTTGTTCCGGCATAAGCAGGGAAGGCTTTGCCGGCGGCGCAGGGGGAACATCGGAACCGGAAACAGCCGGGCCGGGCTCCCCGGCGGCCGTATCCGGCGCGGCCGGGGCCTCGGAACCGGAAACCAGAGCGTCCGGCGCTGCCGTGACGGTTTCGGCAGTCTGGGGCGGGGGCCCGGCCCCTGCCTTCGGGGTATTCGTATCCTCGATGACGCGGAAGGGCAGCTCTTCGTCGTCGTCGGACATCATACCGAAGACTTCGCCCAGGATCCTGTTCCGAATCTTTATGGGCAGGGTATCCGCCTCAATGTGGAGTACGGATCGGTTGGTATCCTCCTTGAAGTCCACCGAACGTACCGTGCCGCTCATGCAGACCGGGCTGTTATTCACGGCAAACTGAACCTTGATCCGCAGGCCCGGGGAGGCCTTGCCGCCGATAATGATCGCGCAGCCCGTATCGGAAAGATCCTCCAGGAAGCATTTTACCCCCGGCGCCGATTCCATCCGCCCCGGTTCCTCCTCGGGCCCCATAAGGTACAGGAAGGCCGGCTTGTGCAGTTTAACCCGGATGGATTTACGCTTCTGGGTTCGGAAAAGGGAATCGGAATGGGCGATTTTGAGGGAGGAGATGTTCTTTGAAAATACCTCGTCTATCACTTCCGAATCAAAAACATAGCCCGCGTCATCCTGCCGCCAGAAATACACCGATACCTTTACGCCCCTCCAGGCAAAAGAGGGGCTTACCTTGGCGTTAACCGGACGGGAAATGGTGATATACTGGGCCGTATTTTTGACTATTTGAGACTTGAATACCCCCGTGCCGGCAACCAGTATCCGCAGGGCCTGTCCTTCGCTTATCTGCCGCGAATTGCTGATCCCCCACTTGATCTTGGGGGTATCCATCACGATCTTTTTCCGGAAATCGTAGAGCTTGGAAAGAAAATCCTGGTTTCCCGGATCCTCCTCCTCCCCGCTCATCCGCATACTCCGTACCAGGGTGCGGATACAGAGATCCAGCTGGGTATGAGACCAGAACAGGGCCGTAGGATCTTCAAGGTTGCCCTTTACCGCCAGCCGGCGGAGCAGCTCAAGTTCCTTGAAAGAAAAACCCAGATCCTTACCTTTTGCGAAAAACTGTATCCAGGAGCCCTCGTTTTCAGTCCGGGAACGCGAAACGGCAAAAACAATGATTCCGATAAGGCCCGCTACAACAATGAAGGTCAAAAATGACATTGCCCGCATCCTTTGGGGTAAGGGTATACTCCTACAACCAATTGTAATATACTATATGTTCCCTGTTGTGTCAAAATACGGGCTTGCAGGGAAAGGATCCGCCGCTATGGGGCTGCTGTTCGAACCCCTGCTACTGTTTGTTATTCTGTTTTTACCCGGCGCGTTTGGCAGAACGGCCCTGCCCCCGGAAATTTCCGGATCCGCGGCAGTAGCGGCGCAAGCGGCGGAAGTCCTGCCCGATCCGGCGGCGGAAGCGGGGAAGGCCGAAGTTTTGCCCGCCGCCGCGGTGTTTTCCCCCCTGGAAGAATTGAACCGTATCCTGGTGTACAATCTCCCCGCCCTGGCCCTGATCTGGTATCTCCTGCTGCGCCCGGAAACGGGAAAGCCGGGACGAATCCCCGGTTTTTCCCGCCGGGATCTCTGGTCCGTCCTGGCCGCCCTGCCCGCCCTCCTGTTTACCGCCCTGAGCGTTTCCCTGGCCGCTTCCCTTTTCAACGCGATTCCCGGCGGGGGCCCCCCGGGAAGCCCCCCTCCAAGGATCTCCGCCTGGATTCTGATAAGCCTCTCCTGTTTGAGTACCGGATACCTTGAGGAAAGTTTCTTCCGTTACTATTTACACGAGAAACTGACCCTTTCCGGCCTCAGCGCCCCCCGCTTTATCCTGGTTTCCGCGGCCCTGTTTTCCCTGTGCCATATCTACGAAGGCCCCTGGGGAGTGATGAACGCCTGTTTCGCGGGCCTGCTCCTCGCCCTGATCTTCGCCCGCTTCCGCGCTCTCCACGGCATCGCCCTGGCCCACGGGCTTTATAACCTTCTGGTGTATATCATCGTGTAGCGGTAAATTTCTTGAGTTGATATATCATGACTTTTAGGCTAAGCGGAGTGCTATGCGCGTCCGGGAAGGGCTTTCCCCCGTTGCCCGGTAAGTTCCAGGTAGGCCATATCGGCGAAACCGAGGCCGGCGTTTTTGGTGAAATCCCTGGCGTACTCGTCCCAGAGCATGTCTTCGTACATCTTGCCGGCAAGGCCTTCGTCAATAAAGCCGGACTTCTGCACCGTGTTCCGCAGGCCGTTCAGCAAATTTTTGATGAGAAAGGTCTCTAGTTCCAGGCACTGTTCGTAAAGCTTGCCGTTTTTGTCGATGAGGGGCTTCTTGGAAAGGGCAGGCTGCGGGGAAGGGTTTGAAGCGGGCGCCTCTCCCCCGGCCCGGCTTTTCGCGCTCTCCAGAAGCCCCGCGAAGGTAGAATCGGGCGGCTCAGAGGCCGGGAGGCCGGAAGAAGCCGCGGAGAAAGGCACAAAGGCCGAATGTTGCGGGTAAGCCCCTATCGCGGAAAGACTATCCATAAAACCTTCCCTTCATTCCTATTCCAAAAATTACCGTTTCAGACTGGTGGCCGTGCCGAGCATGTTGTCGCTGGTCTGGATGGTCCGGGAATTGAACTCGTAAGCCCGCTGGGCCACGATCAGATCCACCATCTCCCGCACCACCGACACGTTGGACATCTCCAGGAACTTGTGGACGATCTGCCCCATGCCCTCGTAACCGGGCCGGCCGGGGATGGGATC
>JAIRRU010000101.1 GCA_031255815.1 Treponema sp.
GTGGAATCCTTCCTGGCTTTGAACAACACCCTGGGGCCCCTGGCGGAGCGGCTGAAAGGGGCTCTGCGGGAGGACCCGCTTGGGACGGGAAACGGCGGCCTGTCCCGGTCCCGGGAGATCTACCGGGAGGCGGAAACGGGCATCGACGGCCTGGCGGAGATCCAGGGGAACCTTTACCGTACGGCGGCCTATTTTGACGAACTCCTCCTCCGCTTGCAGGATGCGGATAGTTCCCTGGGAGACCGGTCTTTTCTGTCTTTCGCCTCCCGGCTGATCAGGGGGAGAGGCGGGGATGTCCCGGAAGACGGTATGCTGGTTACGGTGGGGGCCTACTGGAACAGCTTCCTGCCCGGGCTGGAGAAAGAGGCTGCGGACAGGGCCGAAAGCTGGTATCTTGCCGGCATGGCTTACGCGGAAAAGGGGGACTACGCCGCTGCCCTGGAGGATTTCCGGCTGGCCGGGGACTACGCCGGGCTGTCCCTGGCTTTTCTGGAAAAGGATCGGGGCTTTAAAGCCCGGACCGGCGGGCCCGCGGAACGGATCTTCGACCAGCTTGTGCCGGAAGACCAGGCGGGGAATTTTCTCCGATCCGAATCCCTGGTCCGGGCCCTCAGCCTGCTTCAAAGTACCGAAGAGTTGGGGCTGGAGTACCGGGTCTGGCGGGCGGATGAGGAAAACCTGATCCGTTCCTGGAGGGATCAGAACTTAAGCGGCCTGGAGATCTTTGAGCGGGAGAAGGGTCTGGGGGATTCCTACCGGGCTTTCCAGGACAAACTCGCGGGCCTTATCGCCGGGACCGACCGGGAAGCCGCTGCCCTGCGGGTTTACGCGCCCGCTCCGGACAGGGCGGCGGGGTACTTCGGGGAAACCCGGCTGGTACAGACCGCCCTCCGGGATCTGATAGCCCAAGGCGCTTCCCGCTCCGCGGTACGGCGTTTCACCCTGGCCAACGAAGACATGGGACGGCGGCTGGCTGAACGGCGGGAAGAATTTGCCGGCGCGGAGACCCATATCCGGGGGCTTTCCCCAGCCGGGGAAGCCAAGCCGGTCTCCGGGCCCTATCCCGCGGAAGGGCTTGCGCTTCTTAACCGGATGGGGGAGGCCATAGAGGCGGATCTGGAGCTTGGCAGGGCCTTCCTTGCCCGGTACGGGGAGGAAGGGAGGGATATTTCCGGTCTGCCGGAGATAGTCTCCCTCCGCGCCGCCGCCGCTTCCACCCTGGATGCTCTGTTTTCCCTCCGTTCCGGGGCGCAGAGCCTGGCCGCCGATGCCCGGAACCGGATCGCCCGGGCGGAGGGCCTCCGTCTGGAGGGGGAACGGTACTTCCGGGAAGCCCAAAACGCGGCCGCCGCCGCCCGGCTCGAACTGGCCAGGGAAAGACTGGAACTGGCCGCCGAGCGCTACGCCGCTTCCCTGGCAATCCAGGAATCCGCCTCCCTCAGAACCGAATGGGATACCCGCGCCGTGGCCCTGGGGGCCGATATTCACCGCAGGGAAACCGAAACGGTGGTACGGGAACTGCGGGGCATGGTAAATACCGCCCGAAGCGCGTATTTTGCCGGAAATTTCGATCAGGCCGAGGAAGCCCTGGTAAGGGCGCAGACCCGCTGGCAGGCCGTCAGCATCGCGGAGGATCCGGAAATTCTCTACTGGCTGTCCATGGTCCGGGGCGCTCTGGCCCTCCGTTCGGACCGGGTCATCTCCGCCACCGCGCCGCTCTACCCGGAGATGAGCCAGTTCCTTTCGGCGGCCATGAAGAACTACGGGGAGGGGCTCAGGCTTATAGAGGCCGGCCGGCGCGCGGAGGGCCTTGCCCGGCTTAACGATGCCCGGTACATGCTCCAGAAAGTAAAACTCATGTTCCCGGTGAACCAGGCGGCGGGGCTCCTGGAACTGCGGATAGATCAGGTTGCCGATCCGGCGGCTTTTAACGCCTCTTTCCAGCGCCGCCTTAACGACGCCGTCGCCGGAACCAAGCGGAGATCCCTGGAGTCCTTCGCGGATCTCCAGAACCTGGCGGAACTCAACCCCCGTTACCCTGGAATACAGAACGCCCTGGTACAGGCGGAAATTGACATGGGCCGCCGTCCCGCGCCCCCCAACCCCTTTAGCCTGTCCCGTTCCAACGAACTTACCGCCTCCGCCCGGAGGATCGTGGAAAACAAGGCCCGGGTCCAGTTCGAGGTAGCCCTGCGGCAGCTTAACGAGGCCCTTACCCTTAACCCCAACAACACCCAGGCCATGGCTCTGAAAGACCAGATTCAGACCGAAATGGGAGAATCGGGAAACATCGTCCTTTCCAGCGCCGCCGAAGGGGAGTACCAGCGGGCGGTGCGGGAACTCCAGCAGGGGAACACCCTGGTAGCCCTGGCTATAGTGGAGCAACTTCTCCAGGATCCCCGGAACCGCACTTCTACCCGTATCCTGGAACTGGAGCGTAGGATACACTCTATTCTATGAGTGGTTTTTCGAAAGCCCCTTGGACTTGCGGGTTTTGGGGCTTTGGGATGATCCTGCTTCTTTTCTGTCTCGCCCTGTTCCCCCCGGGGCTCGGGGCCTGGGAGGATTTCTATTGGGAACTGCCCGCCCCTTTTTCCGCCTCCGGCTCCTTCCCCGTCTCCGCCTCCAACGGGAATCTTTCGGTAGTCGCCTGGCAGGAGCCCTCCGCCCTTTCTTCCGGCGGGGAGGGAAGCTCCGGGATCAGCGTTTCCTTGGCTCTGAAAAGCCCCGGCGCTTCCTGGCGGATCCTGTCCAATGTGGCGGGGCCCTATACCTACGCCGGGGCGGAACCGGCGATTCTCAGCATCGTCCTGGACAGGCAAAACAGGATCCTCATTGCCGCGGCGGTCTCCACTACCCAGACGGAGATCCTCGTCTCCGAAGACCAGGGGGAAAGCTTTTCCTCTTACCGGCTAAACATGGGAAGCGAAAATTCCGTGGCCCCCCGCCTCGCGGTCCGCGCCGACGGGGGCTACCTCCTCTTTGTTACCCGGGGCATAGGGGAATCCCTTTCGATTTACTATTCCCGCTCCGATGACGCCCGCGTCTGGAGCCCCTTTCAGGCTTTCCTGGAGGACCCTTCCCTCCAGCTCAACTTCCTCCCCGCCCACGCGGCTCTGGATTTACGGGATTACGTGATCTTTCAGTCCTTCATACCCGGCAGGGGAATCATTCCCGCCTTTCAACTCTTCCTCAAAATGTCGGATGACGGGGGCCTTAGCTGGACCCCCTCCAGACGGATCACCGGTTTCCGGGACCCGGTAAGCAATACGGAGGCCGATCCCGAGCGCTTTGACAACCAGCGGGCCCAGCTTATCCCCTGGAACGGGCGGCTCTTTCTTACCTGGGAACGGCGTTACGGAACCGGCTCCCCCCAGATCTACAGCGCCGGCCTTGACCGGGAAGGCTTTCTCACCGGGAAGGTGGAACGGGTAAACCGGAACGCGGCTTACTGCAATAACCCGGTGGCTTTTCTCTACCAGGGCGAGCCCCTGGTGGTCTGGTTCGACAAGCGGCAGAGGGGCAACCAGGTCTACCTGGCCCGGCATGACGGGGAAAACTGGCTGAACAGGGATCTTTCCGGTTCCAGCGGGGAAGCCTCTTTCGGCCGGCCCGTGCTGGACGGGGACGAGCTTTTCGTGTTTTGGCAGAACAATTCCCAAAATACC
>JAIRRU010000102.1 GCA_031255815.1 Treponema sp.
GGTATTCAGCAGTACGCCCTGCAATTCATCCGCGCCTGGGAAGATCCGGGAGAAGAAGCAGGCCAAAGCCCCCCCGGCTTGGAATAATCGCGTATAAAGAACTGGCAGGCCGTTTAAAAGTACGGATAAAGGGATAGCCACTAACCACACGAACACCACGAACTTTTAGGCTGAAAAACCCGATTTTTACCTGAATTTTCTCGAGTTTAAGAGGTTTTTGATCCGGGTTTGCGCGGGCCTTCGGCCTGGCGGTAAATTTCTTTAAATTCCCAAACCAACCGGGTTTTGGGAAACGCTTAATTCTCTATGCAATCCGCTATCTCACTGCTGTCTGGATTCTGGCCCTTAAGCGATTCCCCCAGCAGCAGCGCCAGCTTGGCTTCCTCCCCTGGGGAAAGGATCCCCGGCAGGATCAGGGGTTCCCCGGGGCCGGGGGGGATGAGGAAGCCCCCTTCCAGAAAGCGCCTGAACAGGGTTTCCCAATTAATCCCGGCCTCGGTCAGGGCGGCATCAGCCAGGGTAAGGTATACTCCCCGGCGATACCAGGGGCAGGGTTTTTGGCCATGTTGGCCGTAGAGGAGGCGGTTGATCTTCGGGTAAACCGGCTTTCCCCGGTTTCCCGCGGCGATAAGATCGTAAATTCCCCGGGCGGCCGCGCTGAGAATGACGGGGGAGACGATGTCCGAGGGGGGAAAGCGGTCTTCCCAGTCCGGGCGGAAGGCCGCCGCCTGGGGCGACAGGGGCCAGGGCAGGGCCGGGATCAGTACCGGGGTTTCCCGCAGAACCGGTTCCGCCAGGTTTTCCAGAAAAGGCCGCCAGAGGGAAATGCCGGAACTGGTCTCTCCGGCGGCGGGGAAGGCCGGGTCGGGGAAGGAACCGGGGCCCGGCCCCGGGCAGGGGAAGCCCGCCGCTTCCAGGGCGCGGTTCAGGGAGGCCCGGCCGGAGTAAAAACGGAAGCGGCGGCCGGGGAGAAGCCGGGAGAGGGCCTTGAGGAAACGCCCCTCCTGGGGGTGGGGGAATCCGGCAAAAAGCCCCCGTTCCGCGCTGTTTTTAAGTTCCCGCAGCAGCTGCGGGGGCTTATGCCCCAGAATGGCCCGGCCCCCGTCCTGCCAAAGGTCAACCAGGCGGCCCTCCTGGGTGTAGAGCCTGAAGTCCCTGGCCCGGAGTACCGGGGGCATTAAGCGCAGCAGTTCCCTTCCGTCCATACTTACGCCGCCGCCCCTTTAATCTTTACCGATCCGGGTAAAGCGGGAGCCCTGGTGGTCGGCCAGGAAGCGGAGTTCCCTCCCGGTCTCGAAGATAACCCGGACTACCGGGCCGTCTTCGCCGTTCCGCACCTCCGTCACTTCGCCGTAGCCGTTGTCGTCGTGGTAAAGCCGATCGCCCCGCTTCCAGCCGCCGGAATCCGGATCGCCGCCGCCCGGCCTCCCGGAATCCGCGCCGCCCTGCTGCCGGGACGGGCCCTGGCCCGAGCTATGCCGGGAAAAGCCGTAGGGCGCGTTCCCCAGGATCCGCAGGGCTTTGGGGTCTATCTCCGTAAGGAAAAGGCTGGGTTCGGCGGGCATGGTTCTGCCGAACATACGGCGCAGGGCGCAGGAGGTAATGTACAGCTCGTCCATGGCCCGGGTAGCGCCCACATAGAAGAGCCGCCGTTCCTCCTCCAGCTCTTCGCCTTTCTTCTCCTCCCGGGGAAAGATCCCCTGCTCCAGCCCGGTCATGATAACCCTCCGGTACTCCAGGCCCTTGGTATTGTGAAAGGTGATCAGGGTTACCGTATCGCCGGGGGCTCCGTTTTTTCCGGCCTCTTCCTCAAGGGAACGGTCAAGTTCGATATGCTCAAGAAATTCCAAGAGCCCTTCGATATTCGGGGCGTAGAGGCTGGCGGCGTTGGCCAGTTCCTGCAGGTTGCCCAGGCGCTGGTTGCCGGAGACTTCGTCATGGCTCAGGTGGTAGTCCTTGATGCCCGATCCGGTAACCAGTTTCACCACCAGCACCGAAAGCCCCTCGCCGGAGCTGAGGTTTTCCCGATCCCCTCTTTTCCGCCCTGTTTTTTCAGGCTTCTCCCGGGCCCCGCCTTCCAGCAGCGCCCGCCCTTCCTCAATTACCCGGAGGAATTCCCCGAGCCCCGCGCGGGCCTTGGCGGAAAGATCCGGCATCATTTGCCGGGCCGCCTCGTCCAGCGCTCCGGCCCCCGCCCCGGCGATCCGGTCAACCGTGGCCGGCCCCACCCCGCGGCTCGGCTTGTTTACCACCCGGCGGAAGGCAATCTCGTCCCGGGGGTTTACCAGGAAGGAGAGCAGGGCCAGGGCGTCTTTGATCTCCTCCCGCTCGTAGAATTTGAGGGAACCTACCACCCGGTAGGGGATGCCCCGGCGGAGGAATTCGGTTTCAAAGCCCAGGGATTGGGCGTTGGTCCGGTAAAGCAGCGCCCAGTCGGACCAGCGGGCCTGCTTCGTCTTTAGCGAACTTTCTATCAGTTCGGCGCAGAATTCGGCCTCCCCGTCCTGATCCGGCAGGAAGACCAGAGCCGGGATCTTACCCGTTCCCCGCTCGGCGCGGAGCTCTTTGCCCAGCCGGGAACTGTTGCGGGCCACCACGGAGGAGGCGGCCCGGAGGATGGAAGCGGTGGAGCGGTAGTTCCGCTCTAAACGGATAAGATCCGTGCCGGGGAAACGGTCGGGAAATTCCAGGATGTTCCGCACCTCGGCGCCCCGGAAGCGGTAAATGGACTGATCGTCATCCCCCACCACGCAGAGGTAGGTGTCCGGCCCGCAGAGCTCCTTGAGGAGTTCGAACTGGGCGATATTGGCGTCCTGGTACTCGTCCACCAGGATCACCCGGAAACGCTCGTGGAAACGCCGGGCCAGTTCCGGCCGGGCCCGCAGTATCTCCACCGGTTTTTTGATCAGATCCCCAAAATCCACGTTGCCTATCTGTCCAAGGCGTTCCTCGTAGCGGGCGTAGAGTTTCCGGAAAGATCCGCGGTGATCGATGAGTTCAAGGCCGGCGCTGTCCGGGGAGAGGAAACGATCCTTCGCCCGGGCTATGTTGTGGGCCGCCTGGCGCAGTTCCGCCTTGGGGATGTCTTCCATGAGGGTGGAGAGGAGGGAGACCGAATCGTCGTCATCGTAGATCACAAAGGCGCTGTTGAGCCCCGCCAGGGAACCGTTGCGCCGCAGAAACCAGGCCCCGAAGGAGTGGAAAGTCCGCAGCATGGCGCTTTCCGCCCGTTCATCGATCACCCGGGCCCGCCCGGCCATTTCCCTGGCCGCCTTGTTGGTAAAAGTTACCGCCAGGATGGAACGGGGATCCAACTGTTGTTCCCGGATAAGCCAGGCGATCTTGGTGGTGATTACCCGGGTCTTCCCCGATCCGGCCCCGGCAAGGATCAGGAGGGATCTCCCCGTATGCAGCACGGCCTCCCGCTGTTCGGGGTTAAGCGCCTCAAGATAGGGGGGAAGGGAAGCGGTCTGAGCCTTCATGCGTTTACAGCCTCTTAAATTCCCAGGAGATACCGGAGGGTTTCACGTAAACCCGGCAGTAGCTGCGGTGATCCCGGTAGTCTTCCAGGGAGATATAGGTAACCCTCCCGGCCTTCCGCACAATCCGGTTGTGAACATGGCCGCTGAACAGGGCGTCGCAGCGGCCGTCCAGCAGGGAGAAAAGCCGGGCCCGTTCCCGGTTGTCCGTGATCTGCTCCCGGTCGCTGATCACCTCGGTAAAAGGGTTGGTGTGGGTAAAGATAAAAACGCGGGGGCCGGCGCTTTTCAAGCCCTCCTTCAGCCAGTCGATCTGATCCTTCCCGAAGCTCGCGTTGGCGCTGTCCAGGATAAAAAGAGTGGTGGAGGAACCGGGGCCGCCTACCCGGTAGGTGCTGGAGCCGATGAGATCCCGCCAGTTAGGCCAGTTGTTGAAGTACACATCGTGGTTACCGATAACGGGGTAACAGGGTACCCCGATGGCCCTGAGGGAAGAGGCTATCTCGATAAACTTTTTCAGATCTTCCCGCCTGCCGTTTTGGGTAATGTCCCCGGTGACGACCGTAAAGGCGTCCTTTCCCGCGGAGGCCGCGTCGCGGATCTTCTCCAGCCCGCGGGTATTCCTCTCCTCGATATGCGTATCGGAGACCACGATAAAAGAATACTCCGGGGGCAGGATCAGGTTGCGTTCCGCCCGGCTGAGGAAGTGAAAGGTATCACGAGCCTCAAAACGTTCGTCCGGCTCGCTGGAGGCAAAGAACCCTACCAGATCCAGGTTGCAGGCCGGGAAAAGGGCAAAAAAGCCAAAGGCCAGGAGGAATCCGCTTAAACGCCGGGGAAGGGAAGGTCTTTTCACCATATAAAACGAAGCCCCCCCTTCCAGACTGCCCCGTACAGTATCGAAGTCAGGCCGGCGCTGCCGCTTTGGCGGGATTCGAATTCGTTGACCAGGGTGATATGCCCGGTAAGCCGGACAAGGATTTCCAGGGTAAAATAATAGGACACGAAATTCCCCGCCGTAAAAGAGGAAAAATTCGCTATCCCGACAGAAAGCCCGGCTTTTTCACTGTTAATAAGCTTGAGGTAAACGCGATATGCCAGGATCGGTTCGAAGATAGCCGGGCTGTCGCGGTAAACCGTGTAGCGCAGGATATTACCCAGCAGCAGTCCGCCGTATTTCCCCGTAAGCGAGCCGAAGGGGATAAGGGAATGGGAATTGTAATAGAAGCCCGGAATCCCGTTGTAGAGGTAGCGCAGATTGATCCCCAGTTTTATCCGGGGGACGGGCAGCAGGTACTGCTGGCCCACAAAGGCGTTTATTTCGGAATCGCCGTCAAGCCGGCCGGAAGACAGGCCGCCCAGGATCGTGTAACGCTTGTTGAATTCAAGGCTTCCCTCCCCCTGAAACCCGTAACAGAAACCGAAAGGCCGATTGTATTCGAGCCGCGGTTTCAGATCCAGGCTGCCGCCCGAAAAGATCGGTTCAAAACCGTAAAGCGCCGGACAGAGGAACCCTCCCAACAAAAGCAGAAGACCCGGAACAGCCAAACGCATAATTTATCCTACTCTATTAAAATCTCCAGGTCAAAGCCCGCCCGCCCGGTAACTTTGCCCCGGACTAGGGAGCCCGGTTCCAGGGGCCGTCCGGCGTTGATCACGGTAACGCCGTCCACCTCCGGCGCCTGGCAGTAGAGCCGGCCCAGGTAGAGCCCTCCCTCAGGATCAAGGGCCTCCTCCACCAGCACGTCCATCCGGCGGCCCACAAAACGTTCCATCTGTTCCCCGCTGATGGGAACTTGCCGTTCTTCCACGATCCGTTTCCGTTCCCGGGCCGCTTTTTTCGCCACCCTCCCCTTCATAGCATAGGCCGGGGTATCCTCTTCCCGGGAGTAGGCAAAGCAGCCCGCCCAATCCAGCCGGGCCTTTTCCTGGAAATCCAGGAGCCGCTCAAAATCCTCTCCGGTTTCGCCGGGAAAACCCAGCAGAAAGGTAGACCGGATCACCGCGTCCGGGAGGGCCTCCCGTATCCGCGCGATAAGATCCAGGTAGGTTTCCGCCCGGCCCCGGCGGTTCATGGCCGCCAGGATCCTGTCCGACCCGTGCTGGAAGGGGATGTCGAAGTAGGGGAGAAAGCGGCTGTCCCGCTTCATGGTGTCCAGAATAGGAAGGGGGAAGCTGTCCGGGTGGATGTAGAGGATCCGCAGCCAAAAGTCGCCGGGAAGGGCGGCTATGGCTTCCAATAGTCCCGGCAGCGCCGGCCCGCCTTCCCGATCCCGGCCATAGGAACCGGTGTCCTGCCCGATAAGGCAGAGTTCCCGGATGCCCCGGCCCAGGAATTCCCGGCACTCGGCAAGGAGTTCCCCGGCCTCGCGGCTCCGCAGCCCGCCCCGGATGAGGGGGATGGAACAGAAGGAGCAGCGGTTGTCGCAGCCCTCGCTTATTTTGACATAGGCTGAGCCGGGCAGGGAGAGGAGGGGCCGCGAACCGGGCCGGGCCGGAACAGCTCCGGGCCGCGGGGCTCCCGGCGCGGGGTTTTCCAACAGGGCGGCGGCAGCGGCGGCGATGCCCCCGAGATCGGCATTTCCAAAGAGAGCGTCGGCCTCCGGAAGCGAAAGGGCAAGATCGGCGGCGTAACGCTGGGCAAGACAGCCGGCCAGGAGTATCTTTTTTCCCGGGTAGGTTTTCCGCCAGGAGAGCACGGCATTGATCGACTGGCGCTTGGCGCTTTCAATAAACCCGCAGGAGTTAACGATGATCAGATCCGCTTCCGCCGGGCTTTCCGCAGCGGCCCAGCCGGAACCCTCCAGCAGGGCCATCATGTTTTCCGCGTCAACCTGGTTTTTTACACAACCGTAAGGGTCAAGAAAATAAAGGGGCACTGTTACTGTTCAAGCCTCGCCAGAACCAGACGGTAGCGGTTCTCCTCGTCCCGAACCCAGCGCAGGTCAGCCACCACCACCTCTCCGGCGCCTCCCAGTTCCAGGGGGACTGTCCGGCCGCCCCCTATAACCTGCAGCTTCGCCGCCTGGGCGTTGGAAGCCCAGATGCGGATGCCGTTCTGGGCCTGGATGTTGATCTCGCTTCCCCGCTGGTAATACTGTTCGTTCCGATCCTGCCGATCCCGTTCAAAAAGGATCTCGTAGCGGAACATGCAGTAACCCTGGAAGGATGCCTGGAGGGTGAAGGGGAACGCCGAGGGGGAGGAGAATATCGCGGCGGCGGGGCTTGCCGCGGCCGGAGCGACGGCCGCGGCCGGGGGAATATCCGCCGCCGGAACGGCCGGAACGGAAGCGGCCCTGGAAAGTTCAAAACGCAGCAGCGCCCCGGCGCCGCTTTCGTTTTTCGCGAAGTCCATCAGGGTAATCTGGAACTCCGGGGAACCGTCGTTGTTGATATCCACCGACACAACCTGGCTTAAATCCAGCCTTATCTGATCATCGGGAGTAGTAATGGTAACGATATCCCCCAGGTTGGAAAGGATCAGCCGGTACTGATCTTCCCCGAAGGGAACCAGGACGGAGTCGCCCCGGTAGAACCGTTGTTCCAGGATCTCCGCGTTCAGGGTATATTCCCTAACAGGCCGGGCCGCTGCCGCCGCCGCGGGAAGGTCTCCGGGGCGGTTTATGAACAGATACACGCCGCCGCCCGCCGCGGCAAGAACGAGGAGGGGAATCAGAATGCCCAACACTATTTTCCGGGGCTGGGGCGGGGAATGGAGCAGCTGATCCACCGGAACGGGCTGTTCCTGGATCTTAAAAGCCCGGTACAGGGAGAGAAGTTCCTGTACGTCCAGGCCCAGGTACTCCCCGTAGTTCCGCAGAAAACCCAGAATGTAGGGTTCGCTGGGAAAGCCCGCGAAATTCTCAGTTTCCAGCGCCTCAAGATACCGGGCGGCAATATTGGTGTCCCGGCTCACCTCTTCGTATGTACAGCCTTTTGATTCACGAGCGGCTTTTAGTTTGGCGCCCAGGGACTCCACCGGAAACCTCCTCTATCAAACATCCGCCCCCTCACTCAACATCGCGAAACAGAAAGTTGTTGTACAAATTCGCCGATGCCGGAGAATCATAAATAAAACGCTGTTCCGGTATCCCCTGATTGATCTTTACACTGGTAAAATCAAAACGCAGCAAGGCTTCAGCAATAGTGCGGCCTTCGATGCGGCGGATAAGCTGGGACTCGCTGTCCACGCTCAGAACAAGTTCCCTAAAACCTTCGGAAATGGAACGCCTGGTAAGCCGTAGTTTTACTACCATTTCCCGCGAGCCGTCTTCCAGGGGGACTGGATCGGGCCCCACGGCGAAAGCGGGAATGTAGTTCCGCCGGAGCATGGTGAGCCCCTGGGCGGAAGCCAGAGAGGCCCCCCCGGCGGCAGGCCGTCTGCTGGGGGTAATCGCCTGGTTCAGCACCGCCCGGTAACCGGGCAGGTACACCGTAAGAAGCTCCCCGTTAAACACGATCACCTGTTCCGCCGGCTCGGAAAAATCGATACGCAAAAAGGAGGGGGCCAGATGGCTTACATTACCCCGCATCCGGGTAGCGCCCGACTGGATGGTAAGCAGGGCCTCGTAATCCCTGATAAGGGCATAGCGATCCGAAACATTTTTCAGATACTGCTCGGCAGTAACGATCTCCTGGGAAAACGCCGAAAACGCTCCGCCGCACAGAAAAACAAGGAGAAACCGCCTTTTTATCCCCAAAATAGTCATAATCTCTAACTGAATATTAACGAATGGGAGAAAACAAGGCAAGAGGAGGATCCGGGGCTCCCCCGCCGCGTCCGGGCCGAAACGCCTTATCCGGGCCCGCCCCAAAACCGGGGTTTTGGAACAGCCTTAAATGATACCGGAAAGGGTTCCCCAAGTCCCGGTTTTCCGTTATCATGAAGCTTATTGGTGAGATTTTTGCAGCGTTGCGTATAAAAACATTTTTTTTGATCGGTATATGTATCCTGTCCGGATGCGCCCTTTTTGGCGGGGGCCAGGTACAGGGAACCCCCCCGCAGAATCAGCCCGCTTATACAGGGCCCCTTCTGCCGGGGGCGCTGTCCCGGGAGGGCTTTCCGGAGGCAGCCGGACATGGCGCCGAAACCGGAAAGGCCGGGGACGAAGAAAGCCTGGAAAATCCCGAAAGCCCCCAGCCCCTCCTCCCCCTGGGGGAGGAACCCGGCCGCGGGGAACGGATCATGAAGGCCCTGGCCCGGGCTTACCCCGACAGGCTGGGGCCGGCGGAATACCGCGACGGGGACTGGGCGGTTCCGATCCGGGGGGAGTGGTACTACTACGCGGAAGGCCGGCTTCTGCCGGAAGAACTCCGTTCAAAGGCCGCCCAATACGATCCCCAGCCCTTTTACCGCTATCCGGCAGAGCTGCCCCCCTGGCATGATCCGGATCCGGAGGAATCGGCCCGTTTCCGGGAACAGGCGGCCCGCCGCGCCAGGCAGCCTCCCAAACGATCCCAGCATTTTTACGACGCCCTTTGGCGGGCCCGCAACCGGGACGAATCCTACGACCGGGTCAAATCAATGCGGTTTTTGGGCAAGAGCCTTATGGTTCATTACGCTATCCTTGAGGAATTAAGCCTGGTGGAGGAAAAGATCCTTTCGGAGGCAAAAACCGATCCCCAGGTAAGGCAGTGGATAAGCCGTATCTCCACCCTGGAAGCGTGGAACTGGAGGAACATCGCCGATACCCAGAGCCGCAGCTTCCACTCCTACGGGGCCGCCGTGGACATACTGCCTTCGTCTACCGGCAAACTTGAGACCTACTGGCTCTGGACAGCCCGGACAAAAAGCGACTGGTGGACTGTACCCTACGAGCAGCGCTTCCACCCCCCGGAAGCGGTGGTAAAAGCCTTTGAATCCTACGGCTTTGCCTGGGGCGGAAAATGGCTTTTTTACGATACCATGCACTTTGAATACCGGCCGGAGCTTTTCATCCTGAACGACATCCCCCTTACCGGCCTGCGCTAGGAGCCTCCCGTACTTGTAGATCTTCGCGGTACTTTGTACCAAAAAATCCCGGTTGCCGCGCTTTTTACGCGGTTTGCGGGGTAAAAAACCGCCGGAGAGGCGGTTTTTGGAGGTTTTATGCGCGAAACGCGGCAAACCGCCGGCCCTGCCAGTTGACGTCCCGCCGATACGCGTAAAAACCCCGATCCTGCCAGTGCTTCCAGCGGGCAAACGTAAATTCTATTGGCGGATAATATAAAGCCAAAGGCTATTTGTGGCATTTCCGGATAAGAGAGACAATCACCCAGACTGTAATGAAAGATCGCTACGATGAAATGGGGGTTCGATCCCTGGTTGCCCAAAATCTGAAACGTCTCCGGCAATTGAAGAAGGTCTCCCAGATGACCCTTTCCGGCTTATCCGGTTTGACCCATAACTTTATCAACGATATAGAAAACTGTACCAAGTGGGTGTCCGCGAAAACCATCGCCAGGCTGGCCTCCGCCCTTGAGGTGGAACCTTACCAGTTCTTTCTGCCCTCTTCCCTGCCCGACAACACCAAGCTGGCCTATTTTAAAGACTTCCAGGATTCCCTTGCGGTTTTTGTCAGGGAGTATTCGGAACGCTACCTGTCCGGGGGATCGGAAAAGGCTAACCGATAAGGGCCTTAAATTCCTTTTCGTCCAGGGTTTCCTTTTCAAGCAGCGCCAGGGCCACCTGATCCAGAATACCGCGCCGTTGTTCCAGGATTTCCCTGGTCTTGGCGTACTCCTTCTCCACTATCCGGGCGATTTCCTCGTCCACATACTGCTGGGTGGTTTCCGCGTATTCCCGCTGGAACATCGGTTCCTGCCGTTCCTGCCCGGTCATGCCGCCCCCCCGGGAGGTAAGGGCCACGTTGCGGAACCTGTCGCTCATGCCGTAATCGGTTATCATCTTCCGGGCGATATCGGTGGCCTTGGTAAGATCGTTGGCCGCCCCGGTAGAGTACTCCCCGCTGATCATCTCCTCGGCTACGCGGCCCCCCAGGAGGATACCGATCCTCCCCAGCAGATCCGAGCGGGTAACCGTGTAGCGATCCTCCACCGGCATCTGCAGGGTGTAGCCCAGGGCAAAGCCCCGGGGAATAATCGAAATCTTCTGAACCGGATCGGCATTCGGCGTGGCGGCCGCCACCAGGGCGTGCCCCGCCTCGTGGTAGGCGGTGAGCTTCCGTTCTTCGGGCTTCAGCACCCTGGTCTTCTTCTGCAGGCCCGCCACGGTCTTCTCGATGGCCTCGTCAAAATCCTTCTGTTCCACCAGTTTCCTGCCCGCCCGCACCGCGAGCAGGGCCGCCTCGTTTACGATGTTGGCCAGATCCGCGCCGGAAAAACCGGAGGTTATCTTTGCCACCGCCGCCAGTTCCACCAGCGGGGAAAGTTTTACCCCCTTGGAGTGAATCTGGAGGATCTGCTCCCGGCCCTTCAGATCCGGCCGATCCACCAAAACCTGGCGGTCAAAACGGCCGGGCCGCAACAGGGCCGGGTCCAGCACATCGGGCCGGTTGGTGGCCGCCAGGATGATCAG
>JAIRRU010000139.1 GCA_031255815.1 Treponema sp.
GCCGCCGTCATCGTGGATCCCGGCCACGGGGGTAAAGACCCCGGGGCCATCGGCAACCTGAGCCTTGACGGAAAGCCTTTCCGATCGGTGGAGAAAGACATCGTCCTCAATGTCTCGAAACAGCTCTACACCCTCCTTTCCCAGGCCTATCCGGACAAGCGCATCCTGCTTACCCGGGAAGGGGACAGCTTCCCCTCCCTGGACGACAGGGTCGACCTGGCCAATTCGGTATCCCTCAAGAAAAACGAGGCCGTCATATTCATTTCGATTCACGCCAATTCGTCATTTAATAAAAATGCCAGAGGCTACGAGGTCTGGTACCTCGATCCTGAGTACCGGAGGGAGGTGATAGACAGATCAAAGTACGAAGGTTCCGCGGAAGTGCAATCCATCATGAACATCATGCTGGAGGAGGAATTTACCACGGAAAGCATCATGATGGCCCAATCCATCCTGGGCCGGATAGGAGAGGCGGTGGGGAATTCCATCCCCTCCCGGGGGATAAAAGCGGAAGAGTGGTTTGTGGTAAGGAATGCCCGGATGCCCGCCGTTCTGGTGGAGCTGGGTTTTGTTACCAACCTCCAGGACGCCCGGCTTATGGCCGATCAGGGGCACTTGCGGAAGCTTGCGGAGGCGTTGTATAAAGGAATTGCCGATTTTATCGGAACTTTTGAACGATCCGGAGGTTTTACCGCCCTGCGGTAACTTTATTCTATGTTCCCGGCGCCGAGGGCTTTCCCCCGTTTTTTACCCGCCCCAGCCCGCTTTAGCTGTTATTTCCGGTTTCTGTTGCTGGCGCTTTTGGCTTTTTTCGCTTTAATGGAATTCCGGTTTTTGGGGCTTGCCAGGAGAACCTTTGTTTTCTATTCTGTTACGAAGGGATCGGTAACCGTGGAGGATCGGATGATCCGCCGGGCCGGAAACCGGGAAACGGATCTGGACAGATACGTGGCGGAGGTCTTGCTGGGCCCGGCGTCTCCGGATTTAAGCCCCCTCTTCCCCCCGGAGACGCGGCTGCGGAGTATTTTGTACCGGGACGGGGTGGTGTACGCGGATCTTTCCGAGCCCGCGGCCCTGCCGGTTTCCGAAGGGGGGGATACCTTCCGGAATTTTCTGGTGTTGAACGAGGGTATACGGCGGAATTTTTCCTATGTAAAGGATGTCCGGCTTTTTGTGGCCGGAAACCCCGCCTATACCGGCGAATTTGAAGGGATTTTCCCTCCAAATTTTTAAGAAAATGAATAAAAGCCGTTGACAAACCGTGTGGGTTTTGTATACTTACAAGATAACTGGTTTGCTATTACCAAGCGTATATTAATACGTTGCAGAAAGGAGTAGTGGATGAAACGGATGTTCACTTTTGTTGCCCTGTTGTTCCTTGTCGGATCTCTGTTTGCTGAGGAAGCGGTGCTTATCGACTTTTCCAAGCTTACAGCGGATATTTCTGTCAACGATCAGGACGGTGTTCTCAACCAAAACCGCCAAACCATGATGGATTATTCGAATGTAGCCGGTGGCAGTTTTACCCAGGAACAGAAGGATGTCATGAAGACTTCCCTGGCGGTTTCCAACTGGGGGATACAGCTTGCCTCTTCCTCCAGAACCATAACCAACGAGGTTCTCAGCTACGCCAAGGAAGCGGCCTCCAGGCAGTTCGGGTCGGTGCTGGGCGTGCGGGTGCATTTCCCCGTGGAAAACTGGAATTCCTGGGCCATGATTAAACCGCCCTTTGAAATTCCCGCCTACGAACCTCCGGCGAACATCAACGATGACGGAAGCATTGAGGCTTCCGAGGAAAGCAACGGTATTACCGGCCCCAGCCGTTTTGAAGACGGCTACGGCGTTGTAAAGAATGTCGGCACTATCAAATCCGTGGCCCTTAATGTGTACGGCCTTAATTTCCCCCACAGCGTTTCGGTTATTTTGATTGACGCCGAGGGCAGGGAGAAGATCGTCCACCTGGGTTACGTTAATTTCGACGGATGGGGCGAGCTCCGCTGGGACAACCCCGCCTATGTTACCGAAGTCCGGAACCGGGAACTCAGGCTTTACCCCCTGTACCCCGATTCCACCCCCTTCGTAAAATTCGGCGGATTCCTGGTACAGCGGGATGCCGCAAAGAGCGGCGGTGATTTTATCGCTTACTTCAAAGACGTAAAGATCATTTACGATAAAGCGGTGCTTGATACCGAACGGGATATTGATGACGAGGCCCTGTGGAGTATCATCCAGGATCGGGAGACCAAGAAGAAAGTCTTCGAGATGGAACGCTTCGGGCATGATCAGGTACTCCGGTATCTGGAAGAGCAGAAGAAAGCCACCGAAAGCAGCTTTACTCCTTCGCCGACCACCGATGAAGGCCAGTTCGACGAGTAGTGTAATGACGAACTAATTTAAAAGGCTGTCGGAAGACAGCCTTTTTTGTATATCCGTGTCAAGCCGGGCGGTTTAAGGGCCGGTTTCGGTACCGGTTCCGTATCTTTAACTCATTTTGGTTGATTTATTATAAATGGAATACCATCCTGTCTTTCCCAGCCGGAATGATCTGCTGGCGGAATACGAAGGTTTTTTGGAAAACCGGCTCAGGATTATCCGGGATTTGGAATTTATGCTGGAAAAGCAATTTTCCGGTTTAAATTCCAATCTTTCGGTGAAGGGCCGGCTTAAGGATTTCCCCAGTTACCATAAAAAGTATATCCGTATCCTTAAAAGCGTCCCCCAAACCGTCCCGCCGGAAATTACCGATCTGATCGGCCTGCGGGTGGTGTGCCCCTTCCTGGAGGATACGATCCTGGCGGAAAAGATCATCAAAGAGAATTTTGAGGTAATTGAGGTTGAACGGAAGGGGGCCGGGTATTCTTTCAAGGAATTCGGTTACGAATCCACCCACCTTCTCATCAATATCCCCCCTGTTCTGCTGAAGAAGGGGGACTGCGGCTGTAAGGTAGTGGAAATTCAGATCCGCACGATCCTCCAGGACGCCTGGGCGGAAGTGGAACACGAGCTGGTGTACAAGGCCGAATTTACCCCCTTTGACGAGCCGATGAAGCGGAAGCTTGCCGCCCTGAACGCGAGCCTTTCCCTGGCGGATACGGTTTTCCAGGAGATCCGAAGCTACCAGAGGCAGCTCAACGGGGAACTGGAGAAGCGGCGCGGTTCCTTTTACCAGAAGATCGAGGAATCGACCGACGCCCTGTTGTTCAGAGAGGGCGGGCCCGGCGGAGCTGCCGGCAGCGATACGGAGGCGGGGGAAGTTCAGACCCTTTCCCCCGAGGCCCCCGGCTCACCGGAACATTCGGCCAGCACGGTGGACGACCTGCTGCTTAACGCCCTCTACGCCCACAACAGGAATCTTTTTGATGAGGCCATAGGATTTTACAGCCGTATACTGGGAATGAAGATAGAGGATCCTATCCGATCCCTTATCCACAAACACCGGGGCATGGCCTACTTTGCCCAGTCAAAGTACCAGGACGCCATCGACGATTTTTCCAGCTCCCTCAAGTGGGACGAAAACTCTTACAAGGCGGCCTATTACCGGGGAGTGGTTCACGCGGTACAGCAGCGCTATTCCGACGCGGCTGAAGATTTTACCCTGTCCCTAAGCATCAACCCCTACCAGCCCTTTTGCCTCTTCAGGCGCGGCCAGGCCTATTACCATATCGGCGATTATCCCCAGGCTTTGGCGGACTGCGATTCCTCCCTCGCCCTGGAGCCTGAAAATGACGGAGCCGGAAAACTCCGGGAGATACTCCTGGACAAACTGAAAATGTAGCCCCCGCTTATCGCAGAGAAGGCCGGATGCGGAAGCGCGAACCGCAGGGTTCTTGATCCGATCAGGCGAAAGCCGCGCGGGTTACCCGGTCGAAGGGCCGCTTCAGTTTTCCCTCAGTTCCGTGGGGTCAAGGAGCAGCGCCGAACCGTCCGCCCGCTGGGTAACCAGGATGCCGTTCTGGAAATTTACCGAGGCGAAGGGGTGTACCGGAACCTCCGACCGGGCCTGCCGGGCGAGCAGGGTGTCGAAGCGTCCCAGGTAGGCGCCGCCCTCCTGAACGGTGATCGCGTAAAGATCCGTACCGTTAATCCAGAGGAGGCTGTCCGGATGGATGTTGTCGTTTCCCTGGGATACTATCTCCAGGCTGTCGGTGTCGATTTCCACGAGCCGGATCGCTGCGTTGTTTCCCCGGTCTTCCCCCGCTATAGCCAGGAGGCGGCCTCCCGCAAAGGCCAGGGTACGGCTGTTCACCGTGTTAAAGCGGGATCGGCGGAGTTCCGCCCCCGTATCGGAATTTACCCGTACCACCCGCCCCAGGGGGGAATCAGGCCGTTCGAGGCTTGTCCCGATAACGCTGTTTTCCGCCGCTCCCTGCCCGCCGCCCTGCAGGGGGCTTTCCCCCCGGCTGCCGGCGCCCGCTCCCTGCTGTTCCCGCGCCGCGGGTTCCGTCTGATCCTGGGCGGCTATCTCCTGCTGATCCCTGGCAATGCTTTCCCGATCCTGCAGGGCTTCCTCCCGCTTCTGCCCGGCCAGTTCTTCGTCCTGCCGGGCTTCCTCCCGCCGTTCAGCCAGTCCCTCTTCCCGCTGTTCCAGTTCCTGTTCTTTCCGCTCCGCCGCCGTTTGCCGGGCGGCCAGTTCCTCTTCCCGCCGCTGCTCTTCTTCCCTGTTTATTTCACCCGAGGCGGCGGCCTGCCGGTTTTCCTGCCGTTCCTCCTCGATGCGTTCCCTTTCCCGGCTTCCCGCTTCCCGCTCCCGGGCTATTCTTTCTTCCTCATCGGCAATGGCCTCCCGCTGCCCCTGGGCCCTTTGCTCCGCTTCCAGGGCTTCCCGATCCTTCAGATCGGCCATTTCCTGCCTTCGATCGATTCCCCGGTTGTCTTCCTTCCGCATTTCATCCAGCACGTTTGTGTCCGACACGGCGGATGTATCCACCGCGCTCAAGGAACCGGGACTGCCCGTTCCCAGCGGGATAAGCATCAGGGTCTGGCCGGGCCATTCGTCAAAGCGGATGGAGATACCCGCCCTTCCGGCGTCCAGGTGCTGAATTACCGCGGTCTTGTAGCGCTGGCTGAAATAAGCCCAGCTCCCCCGGTATACCGCATTGTAGACCGTTATGTATTCGGCCAGCAGGGCGGCGTCTTGGGCGCGGTAACTGTAGGCGGCTTCCAGATAACCCTGGATGATGAGTCTGAGGTTCCGGATATGATCCACCCCCACATCGGTTCCCAAGCCGAATATATCCGCGTCCAGCTTGTTCCCTTCGGCGGGGGATACCGAATGAATGACAAAGTACCGGGGCCCGGTTCCCGGCGAATTGTTCCCCCCCCGCAGTTCCTGCCCCAGGCTGTAACCGATGTTCCGGATCTGTTCCCGGGTTTCTATCCGGGCGTGGGGGCCTTCGTAGTTAAGAAAGATAACCGGGCCCTGGTTTTCCTCCAACTCCGTCCGGTTGACCTGGGAAAACAGGGGGAAAGAGATAACAAACAAGCACCACAGGGAGAAGATTTTTTTTCCCGGCATTTTAGAACCTCGTTAGACTTGTTCAAGACCCGGCTGGTTCCGCCAGCCCGCGCTTAGCCTGTAAAGCCCGCGGAACGCCCCGCGTTTCGCGGAGCCCCGCATCTTTTTTGTGCTTTTATTATAAACCCTGGGTAAATAAAAAAACAGGGGACGCGCGTGAATGTCCGGTCTCCGCGGCGTTTACCGGCTCAGGCTTCGCAGTTCCTGCCGCGCCCGGGCCCGTACAAGCTGCGGCTGTTCCGGGGCGCCGAGAACGGTGAGCAGCCTGATCCCCGTTTCGCTCAGGGGAGGGCCGGAGAAGCGGCAGAGGGAGCCGACGGCCGCCGCCACAGCCGTGAGGGCCTGTTCGTCTCTAATCTGACCGGGGGCAAAGAGGGAATTGGCAAAGGCCGACAGGGCTATCCCTTCCGGATCGGTGCCGATACGGCCCAGGGCCTCCGCGGCGGCGGCTTTTACCAGGGGATCCGCGTCGCCGTTAAAGACCCTGACCAGGAAGGGGATCGTCTCCCGGTTGCCGAAAAGGCCCAGGAAGCGCAGGGCCCGGATACGGTAATTGGTATAGACCGGGGGATGCGCAGGGGAAGCCGCGGGGACGGAGGCGGCCCCCGCCAGTTCCATCAGATCCGCCGTATAGGCCAGCTCCATGTCCCCCAGGCTTCCGGCGCTTACCGCGCTTTCAAGCCTCTCCAGCCGCGTTTCTATCGCGGCGCTTTCAAAGCGGTAGGGGTATGCCGCCCAGGGGGACGGGGGAGGATTCCCCGTCCCGTAGAGGCCCTCCGGGGCCGGGCCGTAAAGGGATTGTTTCCGGGCCCTGGCCCGTTCCTCAAGACGGTAGGCGTAGACAGTCCAGTCTTTCGCCCCCGAGTAGAGCTTTCCGTCGTCGCCGAACACCGGGAGGGAGGTAGCGTTGTCCAGGCGGATGTTCCAGAGCCGCCTGCCGTCCATGGTGAAGCCCGAGGCCCCGGATCGGGTAAGGGCGTAAATCCCCCGCTCGTCAAAGATCATCGCGGCTTCCTCGGCGGCCGGATCCCTGTCCGGGGCCTGCCCTCCGGCATGGCTCTCCCCTTCCCAGAGTACCTTCCCGGTTTCCGATCGCAGCAGGACTACCCTGCCGTCCCGGAGGAGGGCCGCCGCTTCCTCTCCCCGGCTCACCGCCGCCAGCGGGGGGGAGGGGAGGGGCGGCAGGCTCAGCCGGCCGTCGAGCCCCGGCAGGGGAGGGCGCCAGCCGGAACCCGAAGGATCGCCCAGGTCAACCGTTTCCAGACCCCCGTTCCGGTAGGCGACCAGGAAACGGCAAGTTCCGTCCCCGGCGCTTCCGATGGACAGGATAGACCGGGGCAGGGCGGAAAGGTTTAAGGAACGGGTGTTCCCGAAAGGATCTATCCGCAGGAGGGCGCCGTTTTCCAGGGCAAGGACAATACCCCCGTCTTTATCCAGTTCCGGACTAAGCCCGGCGGGCCTTTCCAGGTTCTTGTGCCAAAGCAGTTGCCCCGCCCCGGTATAGCAGAGTATCCGGTTTCCCGCCGGGACGAATATGCGGCCGTCCCAGCCGATTAGCGCGGGGCCCGAGAGGGAAGCCCCCAGGTCTACCCGCCAGAGTTCCCTGCCCGCCCGGTTTACCGCGATAAAGGTTCCGTTTATCCGGGAGATGTAGCAGACCCCTTCAGGGGAACGGCTTACATAGGGGCTGAGCCTGCCCCCGGCGGCGTAAGTCCAGAGGGCCTTCCCGCCTGAGGAGAAAGCCCTTAGCTCTCCGCCGTCCAAAACCGCCACCACCGATTCCGCCTGGGCGGCGGGAATCCCGGTGATGGATCCGCCCAGCGTCCGGCTCCATTCCGGGGCGATGTCCTGGGCCCGGGCCGCTCCGGAACAGAGGCTGAGGAACAGGGCCGCCAAAATCAGCAGGTTTTTAGCCATGGTTTCCCTTTTTAAAGACCGCCAGGCTTTCAATGTGGGCGGTCTGGGGGTAAAAATCGTAGAGCCGCAGTTCCTCCAGCTTCCAGCCTCCCGCCAGTAATTCCCGGCTGTCCCTGGCCAGGGTCGCGCTGTCGCAGGAAACATAGGCCAGCACCGGGGCCTCCGAATCGGCCAGCCAGGCCCGCATCGCCGGGGAAAGCCCCTGCCGGGGAGGATCGGCCACGATGAAACCGTAAGCCCCCCGCTTGCGGCCCCTGGCCCACTGTTCGTCTTTCATGGCAAAGTAGCCGTTCCCCCCGTCCCCCAGGTTCTCCCGGGCCAGGGCCAGGGCGGCGCGGTTTTCCTCCACCAGATCGATCCGGGGGAAGCTTCCCCTCAGAAAGAAAGCGAAGGTTCCCACCCCGCAGTAAATATCCGCCAGGGGGCGGGACCTGTCGGCCTCTTCGGCCAGGTCAAGAAGATCCCCGATAAGCCGCTCCAGCATGGAGGCGTTGCTCTGGAAGAAGAGCGCCGCGTCCAGCAGGATCCCCTCCCCCCGAAGCTTCAGCCTGCCGCGGCTCGGGCCGCCTTCCCGGAGCAGGAGCGTTTCCCGGGAATAGAGGGTAAAACGATCCTTGTCCGGCGGGGGGGAGATAAGCCCGGAAACCAGCAGTTCCCGTATCCCCCGATCCGCCACCGGGCAGTCCGAAAGGGGGACAAGCCCGCCTTTCCGGGCCATGAGCCCCGCGCCCCGGGCATTGGGGATGCGGTGGAACTGCATACGGTTCCGGTACCCCCAGGCCTGCGAAGGGAAAAGCCTTGGTTCGGGCGCGTTGACGAGGGTTCCGATCCGGGCAAAGGACTCTTACAGGATGGATCTTTTCGCTTCCAACTGGGAATCATAGGAAAGATGCTGGAGGGAACAAGCCCCGCAGATCCCGTAATGGGGGCAGATCGGCCTGGCCCTCAGAG
>JAIRRU010000239.1 GCA_031255815.1 Treponema sp.
GGAGTTTTAAGCGCGAAGCGCGGCAAACTGCCGGGGCGGTTTTTGAGCGCCGCGGCCGGGCGGGCAGATGGCGAAAAATATACCTTTCGTAATACAGCTTTTCCTTATCACGTTCCTGATAATGGTGGCGCCCTGTACCGTGCTCATGCTCTACAGCAACCACACGATCATGAGATACTCGGACGAGGAAATCGCGGGCGCCGCCCTCTCCAACATCGAGACAAGCCGGCGGCTGAACGAGAGCATCATGGACAGGGTAAGCGCCGGCATACAGCGCTTTGTGGAAAACCAGGATTACGTGGAATACCGGGGCTTGCAGAAGTACGCCTCCATCCAGGGAAATATCGAAAACGGCCTTAAGGTCAGGAAAATCCAGAACGAGCTTCTTGCCATCGTAAAAAACGACGAGGCCATACAATCCATCTTTCTGATCTTTGACGATGCCGATTATGTGATCTCCACCGACCGGGGGGTGGTGGAGCTTATCGACTACTTCTCCCTTACCTGGATGCGGAGCGTTCCCTCCCAGCGGAGGGGCATGGGCGGGGTGTGGGTGGCCCGGGAACTGCCCTCCGCCACCCTGCGGACTATCAGCGTAAGCAACGATACGGAAAAGTATGTTCCGGCCCTCTCGTACCTCTACTTTCTCAACCGCCTTACCACCGCCCTTGGGGGGACTATTGTGGCCAATATCCCCGAGTCTTTTATCGCCGGCAACCTGAACTACAACCAGAACAGGCAGGGCAGGGACGGGGCTTACGGCACCATGCTTCTCCAGCGGAACGGCAAGGTTATCTCCCACCCCGACAGCGGCAGGGTGCTGGCCCAGGCCCGTAACTTTCCCCATATAGCCTGGATCCTGGACAGCGGGGAAAAATCGGGCTACGCCTTTTTCAACGACAGCGGGACGGCAAGCCTTTACACCTGGCTTAAATCGGATTACTCCGAGTGGGTTTACATCTCCGCCCAATCCATGGAAAACCTGAGCCGCCGGGCTTCCCGGACGAACCGGAGGGTGATGCTTCTTGCAGCGCTGGCGCTTTTTGCCGGAGCGGCGGCCTCCGTAGCCATACTCTCCTGGATCTCCCGGCCCATGCGCCGTTTTGTCAGCGCCCTGCGCGAGGATCCCGCCATGAAGGGTTCGGATATCAGGAACGAGATGGAGTTTCTCAACGTCGCCTTCGGCAAGATCAAACAGCAGGAGACGGAGTTGCACCAAATTTTAATCGAGCGGGAAAAGGACACGGCCCTTCTGGCGGTACGTTCGGCTCTTTCCGGCGATATAAGCGGGGGGCAGGAGCTTGAACTCCTGGGGCAGCTTTTCCCCCACCCGGTTTTTATTGTTGCCCTGGCCGCCCTGGACAATTACCGGGATTACCGTTACCGGACCAGCGCGGAACTCAGGGCCTACCACCGCTACCTCTTCCTGAACGCCGCCGAGTCCCTCCGGGAGCCTCCCCTCTGTATCCGGGGCGCCCAGTACAGCGAGGGCCAGATAGCCCTTATTTTCAATGTCCCCGAAGACGGGGAGAACCGCTGCGGGCAAAAAATAGACGCCGTCCTTGAAGGGCTCCGGAGCAAAGCCTTCTCCCTGTTTGCCGCCACCCTTACCATCGGCCTGAGCGATCCC
Source organism: Treponema sp. (assembly GCA_031255815.1). The sequence goes on from JAIRRU010000239.1 coordinate 1,631, forward strand.
TGTTTCGGCATCAGGGAGATCCACAACAGCACCCGCCAGGCGGCCGAAGCGGTGCTTACCCGCATGACCAGGGGGAACAACAGCATTTACCGGAGCCGCTCCCGCCAGGCCGCTCCGCAGGGGCAGCGGCGTTTCTTTTATCCCCAGAACGCGGAAAGCAAAATCCTTAACTACATGGACAACAACAAACCCGCTCTTGTCGAGGCGGAGCTTGACGGCATACAGCAGACGATTCTCAACAGCCCCGCCGTTTCTAACGACAATGTCCGCTTTATCTACAACCAGCTGGCCGGGGTGACCATCAAGCATCTGACCGAGACAGGCGTCAATACCGCCCGGCTCTTCTCAAACCAGGCCGATGTGTACTCCGCCATTTCTTCCTGCGATACCCTGGACGAAATACGGAAGATCATGGGGAACTTTTATCAGGATATCCTGGAGTATCTTAACCAGGATACCGAAGGGAACCGGGAGCTTTCCGGGAAGATCCTCCGCTACCTTGAGGCGCATTTCCGGGAGGACGCTTTCTTTGACGACATGGCGGCGGATCTGGGCATAAGCTACTCCTACATGCGTAAGCTGGTTCGGGAGGCTACCGGAAAGAGTGTTTTGGACAACATCAATACGCTGCGGGTAAGGGAGGCCAAATACCTCCTCCTGAGCACGGAAAAAAGCGTGGCCGGGATTGCCCGCGAACTGGGCTACCGGAATATACAGAGCCTGAACCGCTATTTCAAGAAGTACGAGGGCTTTACCCCGGGAGAATTCCGCATCGCCGGCGCCTCCGCAGCCGCAAAACGCTAGCAGCCGGTCTCTGTTTGAAATGAAGAATATTTTAACCACGAAGGCGCACAAAGGCGCACGAAGGGCCAGGTTTCTTAGCCTTTTAGCCCAAGTAAGGCGCCAGTTTACCGGGCCGCCGGGAAATTAAGCCGCGAACGGCACGAACCACACTAACCTTAGCCCAAAGCTTCCCCGGACACCGGAAATCTTGGCAAAGCCAGGGCTATCGGAGTAGAAGTTCGTGGTGTTCGTGTGGTTAGCGGTTATCCTTTTATCACTATATCAGTTTTGATACCCGGGGCAAATTTTGACACTGAATTGGAGGGGCCTTTTTCTGAAAGCCGGGGCGCGGCAGTCCTCCGGCCGGGGCGCCCGAGAGCTAATTCCTTATCCTGTAAGGAATTAGCCGGAGAATCAAAA
>JAIRRU010000164.1 GCA_031255815.1 Treponema sp.
CCTAAGCATCCTGCCAGTGCCATGTTTACTCTAAAGTGCCTGATAAGCTCGCCGGCTTTACCGGACTGCCGGGAAATTAGGCCGCGAACGGCACGAACCACACCAACCTTATACTAAAACTTCCGGGACACCAGAAATCCCGGCTAAAGCCAGAACTGCCGGAGTAAAAGTTCGTGCGGTTAGTGTGGTTCGTGGTTATCCCTTTATCCATGTTTTTAGCCTAAGCATCCTGCCAGTGCCATGTTTACTCTAAAGTGCCTGATAAGCTCGCCGGCTTTACCGGACTGCCGGGAAATTAGGCCGCGAACGGCACGAACCACACCAACCTCATACCAAAACTTCCCGGACACCAGAAATCCCGGTTAAAGCCAGAACTGCCGGAGTAAAAGTTCGTGCGGTTAGTGAGGTTCGTGGCTGTCCCTTTATCCATGCTTTTAGCCTAAGCAAAGAGTTTGCCGCCGCGGGCCGGAGCCCTACATCTTCCCTATCTGGAAGATTGTGTCTTCACCCAGGGCTTTGCCATAAAGGTACTCGAAGAGGTAGCGCATGTCTTCGAAAGAGGTATCCAGAAAGCGGCAGCCGTAATAGCTCAGGCTGCTGTCGCGGTAGCGGCGGACTATCTTCCCGTTGGTGCTGATCGTCCGGCCGGGTGTGGTAAGCCGGATCAGGATCTGGCTGTTCACCAGCAGGGCCGAAGAAAGGAGGGTTTTGGGGTAGGCGAACAGAAGCCCCGACACGCTGATATCTATAACCTTTCCCGCGAAAGCCTCGTTGGGCCGGCGGCCCTTTTCAAAGAAGCCGTTTGCCTTGAGGGCCCGAACCAGCTCCCTGGCGTACTTGTACAGGGTGTCCAGAGACTCCCTGTTAAGGGGGGGGCTCCAGTTGTTGTTTATCCATACATGGATATAGCCGATGATGTACTCTTGAAACAGTATCGGCGCCCAGACATCGGAAAAAATCCCCCTGGTTAATTTGGCCTGAACAAAGCGCCTGCAGGTATCGTTCAGATATTTGGGGTCTACGCCGGTGCTTTCCAGGTACCGTTTGAACAGGTCTGCGGTGATTATCCGGCCTTCGGAAAAGGGATCGGTTTCGGGAAAAGGCTCCCTGGTGGAGGCGAGGTAAAAGGCCTTGCCCGTTTCCGCCACCGCCCGTTCTTCGGTTGTGGAAGGCTTTACGTTCTTGAAAATAACCAGTTTGTGGCCGCCCCCCAAACTTTTAACCCAGGTGTCCAGACGCTCCAGAAGGGCGGGGATGTTTTGGCCGGGCTGCTTCCCGGCCGGGCCCTCCCCCGTATCCTCAAAGGCGCTTACCTTGGGAAAGGGGAGGTTGTAGCGGTCATGGTGGAAGCTGAAACTCATTTGAAGATCCTTCGGCATCTCTATCCGGGAATAGGATCGGTCCAGGTTTTTGTAGAGAAATTCCGGAACCGGGGCGGTGATGATCCCGCTCTTTACGGTTTTAATCTCTATAACGCAGGAGATCACCTGGCCCTGGAAATCGAACATCAGTTCCATTTTCGTCTGGGGTTTAAGCCCCGCTACCGGCTTGTCAAGTTTAAATACCAGTTCCTCTTTAGACGATTGTTCCAGGGTAAGGTAGTATTTTTGCTGATCCCGCAGATAAACCAGGGGAAGCGTCTTATCGTAAAGCGCTTTGAGGAAGAACTCTTTTTCTATACGTTTAACGGGTGTTGCCATAGGCCTTCTTTAGAAAAATCTTTCATAGGGAGGGAGGTCGAAAGACGGGCCTTCTACCACTTCGTCCAGCCCCCGCTCTTCCTCAAGAATAAGATCGTCAATCCGCCAGCCCGCCTCCCCGTTCCGGTTTTGAACAGTTTCCTCCGTTTCTCCGTCAGAGGCAAGCGCCCGGCGGACATAAAGCTCCCCCGTTATTCCCTTTTCCCGGCCGATAAACCGCACCAAAAAGGAAACCGCCTCGTCCGCTTCTTCCCGGCCGTTTCCCAGCCTGAATTTGCGGGGGCTAATCCTCCCCAGATCCGAAAATATCTTCTCCCGATCCGCGCTGTTCATGGCGGCCAGGGCCGGGGCCTCCGTATTTGCCGCGACCAGGGCGCCCAGCGCTTCCCGGGCGAATTCGTAAGCGGCGGCGGGGATATCCCCCCGGTTCAGGCTGCCGATAAACATGTCGACAGGGTACCGGGGCGCCTCCCCCCTCTGGGGCTGCCGCAAAAACCCGGGGATCGTCTGCCGGTCCCCGCTTCCCGCCTCCGGAAGCTCCTGGGCCCCGAGCGCGGTAACACATAAAAACAGGAGCAAGCCTCCCGGTATCCGCCGCATTGCCTTCGCCCCCCGTCCCAAGCCCGGGGTTCCGAAAAGCGCGTTTTTCTTCCGAACCAACAAGTTCACTCTAAAGCTCCCCCGCCTAAGCGGGTTCGGGTATAAAACCCTCTGTTACGAAAATCCAAGAGCCCGCCCCGCCGGCAGCGAAGTTCCCGCGCCGGGCGGGTTTTGGAGCAGGCTCGGCTCTCTATTTATAACCCTCCGCCGCGGAAAGATCAAACCGGTAGAGGCCGGGCTGTTTCTGAATCCGGCGTTTAGAGACAGCGCGGTATGGACAGGGATCTCCCCGGAAGGTACCATGCCGGATATGAACACGGACCCCGGAGCCGCCCTCCAGGAGGGTTACACCGATCCGATTCGGGACCCCCTCTGGGGGCACATCTATCTTACCCCCGCCCTGGCGGCCCTGACCCGGTCGGCGGCCTTTATGCGCCTTTCCAGGATAGCCCAATTGGGGCCCGTTTCCTACGTGTACCCCGGGGCTACCCATACCCGGGCAAGCCATTCCATCGGGGTCTGCCATCTGGGGCGGCGCCTGCTGCAGAACCTTGCCGGGAGGGGCGCCTGCTGGCTCAGCGCCGGGGGGATCCGCTCCTTCCTCTGCGCCTGCCTGCTCCACGATCTGGGGCATTTCCCCTATACCCACTCCCTGAAGGAACTCCCCCTGGAATCCCACGAATCCCTTACCGCCAAGCTGATCCTCCGGGAGCCTTTAAGGAGCCTTACCGCCGCCGCCGGGGCCGATCCGGACTTTTGCGCCGCCATTGTTGACCCCGGCCTTCCGGCCCGGGACGGGGAGCTGCTCTTCTACCGGAAGCTCCTCTCCGGGGCGCTGGATCCGGACAAGCTGGATTACCTGAACCGGGACGCCCGTTACTGCGGGGTTCCCTACGGGATCCAGGATGTGGATTTTATCTTTTCCCGGCTTTTACCCCACCGGGAACGGGGGGTGGATACCGATTCCCGGGGAATTCCCGGGGTGGAATCGGTTCTTTTCTCAAAGTACCTCATGTACCGAACCGTATACTGGCACCATTCAGTCCGTTCCGCCACGGGAATGATCAAAAAGGCCCTTATCCGGGGGCTGGAAGGCCGCCTTATCGTCCCGGAGGAACTCTACAATTTGGATGATCAGAGCCTCTTTGCCCTGATGGAAAGCCGGGAGAACGGCGGGGAGCTTTTTTCCCTGGCGGCAAAGGTGAAGAGGGGCGAATTGTTCAGCCTGGCGGCGGAATTTCCCTTCGATCCCGCAAAACACGCCGGGCTCCGGGATCTGAAAAACCGTTCCCGCTACGAAAACGCCCTTGCCCGCGAATTGAGCGCCGCCCTGGGAACCGGCATCCCCGGCGAGAGCCTGATCATCGACATCCCCGAACCCTTTTCCCTGGAAACCGGGCTCTACGTGCGGAACGAGGGCTGCTGCTTCGCGGAAAGTTCCAGCGCCTTTAAAGCCGCCACTATCCGGGCTTTTACAAAATCCCTCTATGTGGTAAGGATATTTATCGGCGGTTTGCAGGCTTCCATGGTACAATCATGCCCCAAGCTGGCGGATATCTTGAATATAACCGGAAAATGGCTAGAGTTATAGAGAGAGCTTGTTTCAAAACCCGTTTGGCGCGGAAACTCTTCCGCTGGAACAAGAGTCTGTCCATAGGGCCCTTCCCGGAACCAGGCGGGTTTTGGGGGCGGCTTCGTTGAGGCAAGCGTTTTCGCGGATAGACAGCCCTTGGAGAACAAGAGGGTTTAGGGAGGCTGCTGGAAGATGGAGTTACACAATACGGTAGAGGATATAGTGATATCCAAGGTTACCGAGATTTTTGATAGTATCGCGGAAAGCGAAAATCCGGAATGTTTTTGCACCTGCGACCATTGCCGCATGGACACCGTCTGCTTTGTGCTTAACCGGGCTAGGCCTCACTACATTGTCTCCAACCGGGGCGTTGCCCGGGTGGATCAGGAAACCACCGAAAGGCAGCAGGAAGAAGTGGATATCGTCTCCCTGATTTACGAGGGGATCCGGCGGGTTAACCACAATTTAAGGCCCAATATAGTCCACCGGGCGGGAGGCGGAGGAAAGCCGGCGGAGGGACAGCAGCCGGTATACAATATCCCCACAATCGTCGGCCGGATTTTCAACGGCCGCAACTTTGCCCCCGTTTCGGATGTTAAGGTAGAGCTTTACCATAACGGCGAACTGATAGCCATGAAGGACAATAACTGGCAGAACCCCTACAAGATGGTTTCCAACACAGAGGGAACTTTTTCCTTTTGGCCCAGCCCGGTTCCCGCCAAAGGGCCTAACGAGCACAAGGTTTTTGAATTTACCATAAAGGCCGAATCCCCGGATTATGAAACCCTGAACCATTTCTTTAAAATCCCGGTTATCAGCGACACCCAAAGCGCCTTAGCCTATTCCATGGAGCGAACCATTAAGCTGCCCAATCTTTTCATGTTCCCCCCCGGCAGCGACGAGGGCGGCGACTGATTGCCGTGAAAGGCCGGATTCCCTCCTCCGGACTCACGAAGCAAGAACAGACTTGAGTTTAAAAATTAACGGAAAGTAGGCCAGTGGTTAAGCCACGAGTTTTGGGAACTCGATGTCGGGGGTTCAAATCCCCCCTTTCCGAAAAATTCCCCGTTACCCGGCAAATGGGGATTTGAAGCGGCGCCCCCGCCGTTAGGAAAAGGGCGCAGGAGGCGCCCGGCCGGGGGCGCCGCCGGGCTGGAGGCCGCGGACAGGAGGTCTGCGGCCTCCAGCCAAATCCCCCCTTTCCGAAAGATTCACTGTTAGCCAGCCAAATTCCCTCCCTTCCGAAAGATTCCCCGTTACCCGGCAAATGGGGATTTGAAGCGGCGCCCCCGCCGCCAGGAAAAGGGCGCAGGAGGCGCCCGGCAGGGGGCGCC
>JAIRRU010000090.1 GCA_031255815.1 Treponema sp.
AGGTAGTAAGAGCTGGTTATGTATACAAAAATAGGTAAAGGCAATTTTCTCCAGGGGTAAGAGGCTGTTCCAAAAACTGAAGTTTTGGAACAGCCTCTCGTTCGTGTTTTTTGCTGAGAATTGCCGCTCAGTCGTAAAAAAGGCAGGCCCCGTAGACCTTTCCGGTTCCGGCTTTTTTAAGCGCCCCGGCGCAGGCTTCAAGCGTTGCCCCGGTGGTAAGCACATCGTCGAAAAGGATGGCGAAGGGGGGCGCCGGGCGGGTAAGGACGAAGCGATCCTGAAGGTTGCGGAGCCGGTCTTCCCTGTTTAGCTCTTTTTGACTGAGGGAGGGGAGGCGCTTCAGGCAGCGGTAGACCGGAAGCCCTTCCCGCTCAAAGAGCCGCGCCAGGTACTCTACCTGATCCCAGCCTGTTTTCCGCAGCTTCCCCGGACGGGGCGGTATGGGAACCAAAAGGGGGGCGTTCCGGGCCCCTTGCCCCGGGCCCGCCGGGCAGGGATCAAAACCGGGGAGCCGGGAGCAGGCTTCCTTCAGCCTTTCGGCCAGGAAGACCCCCAGGGTGGTGTTTTTGCCGAATTTGTACTCGCCCAGAAGTTTCCGGTACTTTCCCGAATAGGGGTAGACTACGGCGACCCTCTCGCAGGAACGCGGCCCCTCTTCCCGGCAGGGGAGGCAGCGGCCCGTCTCGGATATCAGGGGCCGTCCGCACTGTTCGCAGCAGTCTGGGCCCTTGCCCCCGGCGGGAAGGCTGAGTTTCGCCCGGCAGGGATCGCAGAGGCCGTAAAGGCTTTCCCCCTTCCCGGCAAGGGTTTCGCCGCAAAAGGCGCAGCCCCGGGGAAAGAAGAATTCCCGAACCGGGGCCAAAAACGATTGCGTTTTCATACCCTATAAAGGGCGCCGGCGCGCGGGGCGCTTGCATAAAAAAACAAAAATTGGCGTTTGCGCCAAAATTCGCTTGGAGCGGAAACTCCGGCCCGGTGAACCAAGCTCCCGGGCAGCTTCAAAATGGCGTATTTTACGATTTATAATTCGATTTATTACGAATGAAATAGACCTTGTATTTTAAATAGAGTATCATCGGGAAGGAGGTAAATCCATGAATAACCCTGTATTGGAGGCTATTTCGAAGCGAAGGAGTATCCGATCCTACACGGATCAGCAGATCAGCCGGGAACAATTTGAGATACTGCTTAAAGCGGCGGCGGAGGCTCCCAGCGCCCGGAACGCCCAGCCCTGGCATTTTTCGGTGGTGCAAAACACCGCGATTTTCAAGGAGATCAATCAGGATGTGTCGAAGAACCTGAACCAGGATACAGGGGATATCTTCCATGGCGCACCCGCGGCTATCTTCCTCTCCTGCGATCCGGTGGCGCGCTGGGCCCGGCTTGATTGCGGTATTGCCGCCGAGAACATAGCCCTGGCCGCCTATTCCATCGGCCTCGGCACGGTTATCCTGGGCCGCCCGGATCCCGCCTTTACCGGCCCCCGGAAGGACTACTTTGATAAACTCCTCAAGTTTCCCCAGGGCTATAGCTTCGCCGTGGCAATCGCCGTTGGCGTCCCGGCCGGAACCAAAGACGCCCATCCCCTGGAACCCGATCGGATCACCTACATCGGCTAAAACAGCCGGCGGCGCGGCACAGCGGCTTAAAAACGCTCTGAAGCTCGTTTTTCCACCCGACCGGGCGCCCTGATGAGTCTAAAAGTCCGGATTTAAGAAATTTACCGCCAAGGCTGAAAGCCCGGTGAAAAGGCGCGCGGAACAGGGGGAGGAGGCGCTTTCCCCCGTGTTCCGGTGAGCCGTAGTCCGCCTTCGCGCGCCTGAACGCTTTAAATTCCCGTTCCCGCTTGCCGCCCTTATCCCGATTTTTAGAGTAAGCAAAGTAACAGTTTGAACGAAACAAGCGCCTGATATACGGGCTTGTTCCAAAACCCGGTTGGTTCGGAACAGCCCCATATAAAAAGGCAAAATTGAAGGCCGCTCTGTTCCGTTCGTGCCTGTCCGGGCGGTTCGCCGTCAGCCGTAGTTAAACGTTAAACTGCCGCGTTATAAACCAGCTTAATTGACTTTTTTGCCCATTCGCGGTATAACCGTTTCTGTTACAAGGGCCTTTAGCTCAGTTGGTTAGAGCTGCGGACTCATAATCCGTAGGTCCCTGGTTCAAGTCCAGGAAGGCCCAGAAAAAAGACTCCCGAAAGGGAGGCTTTTTTTTGGCGGTACCTTCCCGGACTTGAAGCGGAAGGCGCGCCGACCGGAGGGAGGGAAAGGCGCCAGGGACGGCGCCGACAGCGCCTGGAGCCGGCCCGGAAGGCCGAGGCAGGAAGCTGAGGCCTGGAGGGCAAGTCCAGGAAGGCCCAAACAAAAAATAATCGTTCCGCCGTCTTCCCGCCTTTTCGATCGATAACTACGTATTCACCGAGGGCCGCCGCCACGTCATTCTCAATGTAGCCGAGAATGACGGACAGCCCGAAGCCAAAGTTTCCCGGGAAGCTGTCTGTGTTTTCATTCGCAGTGAAGGGTTTGATACCCAGGAGCCCGCTCACCAGTTCGCGGGGGAGCTTTAGGGTATTAAACCCTGAGTTCTTCAGCCTCTCGCGGCCCGCCCCCCGCCGCCTCCATGCGGGAGAAAACTCCTCCACCCGTTCACAGGGCCAGAATACCTGGCTCCGGACGTATCCCGCCTCGATAATCCTTTCCAACCCGCCATGACCGCCAGGGCCCGGGGGTTTTCCGGTTCCGGCACTACGAAGGCCCGCACATCGGCGGGCTTGTACCGGGCCAAGCGGAGGAGGGCTTCCTGACGGAAGCCGAAAGATACGCCCTTGACAGCCAGTTCCAGACCCCCGGCCTGGACAAAGGCGGTGCGGCGGTCTCCCCTGCGGGGGCCGGTTTGTTGCCGGGGGTCATTACATATCCTCCGTATCAATCATCTGTTTCCAATATAATTTAAGATGAATGACACGGGAGAGGTGTTTTGACCATGAACGAATACACCGTTTTATTGACCTGGGATGATGAAGCGCGGGTATGGGTTGCGGTAAATGACGAAATCCCGCTTGCTCTGGAATCCGGTTCCCTGGATGTACTCATGGAACGGGTGCGGTACGTGGCCCCGGAAGTGTTGGAAGCAAACGGAAAACTCCATACCGATATCCGGCTTCATTTTAAGGCGGATAGGATCGCTAAGGATATAAACCTATTGGAGGTGTTACGCCTATAAGAACAAACCTTCCCCCTTTGCCGGGAGCCGGAACATCGGGGGCCCGTTGATCTCGACCGGATTGCGCGGGCGGTTGGGAAGCCCGCGCCGGACGAAGACCGGCTCTGGAACCGGCTGTCGGAAATCTTTCAAAACGTCCGGAGGCAAAGTCCGGGGCGCGTTAACCGCCTGTGCCGCTTCCTCGTTTTATAAGGCCGCAAAACGCTCCGTGTTTTGCCATTTCTAAACGTTTGCCCTTCGGAAACTGGAGTTTCTGAAGGGCTTTACTATAACAACGCTGCTATGGACAGACACTATTTTCAAGGAAGTCTGTCCATAATGTGTCTACATTATGGACAGACACTATTTAATGGCCGTGATAATGATTGCGTCAGAGGAGGTATCCATTTCCAGCATTACTACGAGCGTAGCGCCGCCCGCGGTTGACATAAAATTATCTTCCCTGTTTTGCGTGGCGGAACTGCCCGTCGAAGCGAAAGGAGATCCCAGCCGGCTGCTGATCTGGCTCAACAGATCTCCGTATACCGCATGACTAATACGGCTCAGCGTTACCGATAAGTAGGCGGGGCTTTCGCTTTCGCTTACATCCTCCACCGTTGTCCCCGGGGGCTGGGTTAAGCCTGAAAGATTAAAAACCGTCCACCGGCTGTTACCGGGCCAGACGGTAAAGCCGCTGGGGTCGTCGGGTTCTATGGAGAGCAGTAACATTCCGCTTCCGTAGGTCAGGCTGAGGGTGAAGTTCGCGCCTCCGTACGTATAGGCAAGTTCGTAGAAGCGGTAACCCGATTCGACTGAAGTCGTGGGAACGCCCGGGAGTGCCGAAAACTGACTGACCAGATTGTCGAAGGCCGCCGTATCGGCGTTTTGAAGATACACAAGCAGCGTCCCTGACGAAACAAGGGCGGTGTAGATGGCGGTTCCCGGCGGCTGGGCCAGTCCCGCGAAAAGGCCGTAACTTTGCCATGTCGTAACCGAGGGCCATACCGCTGTAGCGCCGTCCGGGGCAGAGGGCGGGGAAACGTTCACCGTAACCGTATATTTTTTTTCCTGCCCGTTTTCCGCCTTTACCGTGAAGCTTCGCGGGGAATCGAAATCGAGCGGCGTTCCCGGCGCGGGGTTTATGGAGGCTCCGGTGTGGGTTACCGTAAAATCCATGCCGGTAAGCTCTGTCCCGAAGGGAACGGAAACTGCTATCATGGTTGAATTGGGAACAATCACGCCTTCGGCGGACACGGGGCTTGTTATGGCAAAGCGGAGTATGTCGTTACCTTTAGTGTCGACGGCGACGGGCATCTGAAGGGCAGTCGTCCTGCCGCTCTCAATGACAACCGCCGCCGTAGCGCTGCCGATGCTTTGGCCCGCGGCGTTGAGAACGGTCACCCTTACCGTCCAGTCCCCCGCGTTCAGGGGGATGGAAAGCGAGGCTCCTGCCGCGCTCTGCCGGGTAATGCTGCCGCCGGGACCGTCACATTCAATACGGTAAGTCAAGGTAGCGGTAAAGGCGCCGGATACCGCCGCCCTGGCCGCCGCATCGCCGCCGGGAAGGCTGAGGGCAAGGGTTCCGTAAGCTTCATTTTCGGGCAGGGCGCAGGAAGAAAACATTGCCCCCGAAAGGAACAAAGCCGCCATAATTGTTACGGCCTTCGCTATGGCCGCAACAGTAGTATGAGTAACATTAGTAAAATTAAGCGTTTTCATATGTACCGCCTATGGAGCAGGTTCAAGGCTAAGCGTCAGATCCAGAGATCCCTGGGGATTTATCGGCGACGCTCCGCCGCCCGCGCCTCCCCTTTCCGTTCCCGGCGGCAGTGCCGGCGAGAGGGCCGCCGCTTTTTCTTCCGCCGGCGCGCTTACCGTGAAACGGGTCTCATCTGCCGAACTGGCCTCCCCCTCCCGGACTAAGGCCAGGGAACCGGCGGCGGCGAATTCCACCCGGCCTTCAGTAACGTTGAGGTTTACCGTGTCAAAATCAAAAACCGTTCCCCGGACGGAAGCGGTTACCACCGGGGAACGCACGGTAAAATCGATCTTCCCCGCGACCGGAGGCCGGACTTCCGCCCGTACCTTGCCGGTCCGCAGGTATACGCTGACCTGTTCGTTTCCCTGCAGTTCAATGATCTCTTCCAGGCTCAGCCGGGTGAGGGGCTGTACGGTAATTGTGGAATTTCCCAGGGCGAGGGTCGCGGTGCTCCTGAAGCCCGTGGAAACGAGCGCGGCCTGTTCAATCGCCATGCCCGCTTCGGCGGGAACCCAGACCGCGCTTCCCGGCGTCATAACTTCAACCCTGCCGCTCAGTTCCCGCAGTATCGCGCCGGGATTTTGCCCCGGCGTCTGCGCCGCAATGCCTGCCGCAGTAAAGGTAATGAACAGCAAAGCGTTTATACATTTCATATTCATTCTTCTCGTTCCTCCTAAAAAGAAAGCGTCAGACCCGCCGAAATCAGCCACCGGAGCGGCGCGTCCGAGGGCAGGGCGTTCCCCATGCCGGGGAAGAAGGCCCCGGCTCCGGCCCTCAGCGTTACATCCATCACCGGCGCCCAGTTTAGCGATCCGAAGAGTTCCCCGCCCAGAGCCTTGTCGCCCGTACCGCTGTCCAGGAAAAAATAGCGTCCGTCCAGAACCAGGGAAAGGCTTTCATAGGGCCGAAGCGTATAGGCCGCGCGAATGAGCATCAATCCTGAAAGGCCGGAATTCCATACATTCCCCTGGCTCACCGAGCTTACCGGAAGGAAGGGGCCCGGGTCTTCGCCGGAACCCCAGCGGAAGCCCAGGGATACCGTGTCCCGCCAGGCTGTGGGGAGATACCAGTCGGCGTTGAGGAGCAGGGCGAGACCGGTTTCCGTGTCGGTTCCGGCCTGTTCCGCAAGGCTCAGAACGCCCCCGGCGTTTATGTTGAAAAGCGGCAGCGGCGAAAAGAGGAAGCGCAGGGAAAGGTACTGGCTGTGGAGCCGATCGTCCTCGCCGTTGAGGTCAAACTGCGCCAGGCCGTTCAGGTACAGACCGTGGGGACTGCCCGCCAGTGCCGGAGCCTCCCACGAAAGCGAAGCCAGCATGCGGCGGGAGGCGAAGTAGGTGGCGGCGGCGTCTTCCCAGTCGAGGGGCTTTTGGTAATCGGCAATGTCCGAAGCGTTCAGGTAAATGTCCGCCGTGTCTTTGTAGAGGAAACCTGTATAGTAGGCTCCGGCGGAAAGGCGGCTCCCCTCCAGCGCATAGGAAACCGAAAACCCGTCAAAGAGGCCGGCGGCAACAATACTGTTGGGGTCGCTGAAGCGGACCCGTCCCAGTTCCAGGCCCAGGCGCGGCAGAGGCCGCCAGGCGAGCATGAATCGGTACAGTTCCGGCAGGGCTTTCCATTCCTCGTATTCGTAGCGCAGGGAGAGGCCCGCCGAAAGGTAAAGGTCAAAGTTTTCCTGCGGGGAAGCGGAAAACCAGGGCCCCAGGGTAAAAGCATAGCTGTTGTCGGTTTCCGTTTCCGCCCCCTTCCATTCGGGGTCTATCTGAAGGGCCGCGCCAAAATCGGCGCCAAAGACGATGCCGGAACAGAAAAGTAAAAGTACGGGAAGCGTCGGTAGCCGTTTCATCACAGATACCCCCGCTTATCGGAGCGCCCGGGGTTATGCCGATCCAGCACCCTGCTCAGGATACGCAGCAAGCGCTCCCCGGAAACGCTCAGCGCCGGGTCGTTCCGCCCCTGAATAAGCCTGCGGTGGACGAGTTCCCGGTAGGCGTAACGGGGGCCGGGAAAGAGGGTGTAGAACAAGCCGCCTTTCAGGCCGAAGGCCCCCATAATGAGGAAGGCCAGATCCCCCAGCCGGACGGCCCCGCCCGGCTCCGCGGCCTTGGGCAGCAAAGCCCGGGCCCGGGCCTCCGCAAAGGCCGTTTCCGGGGAAACATCCTCCCCGGCCAGCCCCGCCGCGGGAAGAACCATCATCGCCGCCTCGGCGTAACTTACCCCGGCGCTGTCCAGCAGCGCGTCCAGCCGTTCCGCGGTCTGGGCCGGCAGGAAGGCCGGGATGATAAAAAAGAAACACAGGGCGGTACGGAAAAACTTTGTTTTCATATCGTTTGTTCCTTTGCGGCCTTTACCGCGGTAAAAATAGCGCGGGGACACTTAGTGCCCCCATGGTGTCAGACACGTTTTTCGTTACTGCTTAGCAACTTGAATTTGACAAGTGGCGCCATTTCGGATATAGCTGGCCTGTATAAAACCTGTCTTGGTATATGTATAGGCAGTAATGCCTCCATAGGAACTATCTCCGGAGCGGGTCCAGCCGTTGCCGGTGAGCCATGTATTGATGGGAGCATCATTTACCGAAGAGCCGGTGAAATTTATCGTTAATGAACGTCCACCTACAGTTGCTACCGAATAATTAATATTTGCGGCCCCAGCAGGAGCGGTCATTCCACTGAGCCCCCATTCTGCTAATACAGAACTGCCCGGCCAGCCGGTATTTCCGTCGTCATTTCCGTCCCCATTGTTGCCGTTCCCATTTCCGTTTCCATTCCCACCTTGATATTCGTCGATAAACGAATAGTATTGTTCCCATTGGGATGCGGACCAGGTATTGGGATTGGGCGGCAGGCTCCAGCCTTTTAGGTCATTCATACTCGCGACAAAATCCGCAAACCCTTCCGGATCAGCGGCATAGTCTTCCAAAGCCGCGGCTTTTGCCGCGTCCTTTTCCGCTTGGCTTAAACCGCCGCCGCCGCCGTTTGTGCCGGTATCACAGCCAATTAAAGCAAAGGCCAGCATGACGCCCAGAAACAGGGCCATCGTCACAGATACATGTTTCCTAACCATACAAAACTCCTTTGAGCGGCGCTTCCTGCCTCCGCTCCCGGTAAAAACTATGAAAAAGCCGGGCCTTTTTCTTCCGGAAATTCGGAGGAAAAAGGCGGCGTTTTTCCAATTTCATTCGTGCCCCTTGTCCCCTGCTCCTTGCCCGCGCAAAGCTTGCATAAGCCGGCGCCCTCCGGCCCCTGGCCGGGACGGAAACAGGCGTCACAGACCCAGCGCCCACAGGCGGGGCAGCGGTTGAACCGGAGCCGCAGGCTGTTCACCATCCATTCTCCGGCCCAGGGCAGGAGGAGCCTTAGCTGTTCCGTCTTTCCGCAGCAGGCGCAGCAGGCGGAAAGCGTTGTGCCCTCCCGCCTGGTCTGGCGGCGGAAAACCTGATCATAGGGGCTTGTTTCCATTGCCTTTTTCCTGAATTATCCCCCTCC
>JAIRRU010000145.1 GCA_031255815.1 Treponema sp.
ATCGAATTGAGGGCCTCCGCGATGGTCTCGTGGGCCTCTTTCGAGATTGAGCCGAAGGACATGGCCCCGGTGGTAAAGCGCTTCATGATCTCCCTGACGCTTTCCACCTCCTCGATGGGGACGGGGCCTTTAGGAGCGTCCTTTACCGTGCCGGGGGAGGCGAAGTCCAAAAGCCCCCGGATCACATGGGGGCTCCGGTTAAGCTCGTCGGAAAGTTTTGAAAACTGCTTGAACTTGCCGTAGTCCCCGGTGCGGGCGGCCCACTGCAAAAGGCGGATGGTATCGGGGTTCCAGGCGTGGCGCTCCCCGGTCTTCCGCCAACTGTACTGCCCCGCCCCTTCCAGAAAGCAGGCGGAAAGCGCCGGATCATCCTCCCCCCGGATCAGGGCTTCCTTCGCGGCCCGGTAATGGTCCAGGGCCTCCGCTTCCAGTTCGGCAAAGCCCGCGCCGCCGATACGGCTCAGGGTTCCCCGGAAGCACTTTTCCATCACTTCCTCCCCCAAGCCCAGGGCCTCGAAGATCTGGGCGCCCCGGTAGGAACGGAGGGTGCTGGTACCCATCTTGGACATCACCTTGAGGAGCGCCTTTGCCATGCCTTTGAGGTAGTTCTTCCGGGCACGGGCAAAGCCCCCCAGCTCCCGGGCGTCGGGCCCCCGGCAGATCGCCGCGATGGCCGCCAAGGCGCCGTAGGGGACGATCAGATCGGCGCCGTAACCGAAGAGCAGGGCAAAGTGCATGATCTCCCGGGGCTCGGCGCTCTCGGTGATCAGGGAAACCTTCATCCGCAGGCCCCTTTCGATAAGGCCGTGGTGTACGGCCCCGCCGGCAAGGAGGGCGGGAACGGCAGCCAGACCCGGCTCCGCCTTCAGGGCCCCCCGATCCGAGAGGATGAGGAGGCTGATCCCCTCCTCCACCGCCCTGGCCGCCTCGCCGGCCAGCCGATCCAGGGCCGCTTCCAGGGCGCAGGGCGCTCCCCCTGCCCCGCCCTCCTCTCCCGGCGCCTTAAAAACCGCGTCCAGAGTGCGGGACTTGAAGGTATCGGGCCGCAGTTCCTTCAGGTTTTCCTGATCAGCGGGGGTCATGATGGGGTAAAGCACCTTGATCCGGCGGCAGTGCTCCTCCGTCTCGGCCAGCAGGTTCCGCTGGGGCCCTGCAAAACTGGTCAGGGTCATCACCAGATCCTCACGGATCGAGTCGATGGGAGGGTTGGTCACCTGGGCGAAGACCTGCTTAAAGTAGGCGTAGACCCGCTGGCTTTTGGCGCTGAACAGCGCCAGGGGGGTATCGGTTCCCATGGAACTGGTGGGCTCCTGGCCGCTTCTTGCCATAACGGAGAGGAGCCGGTCCCGATCCTCCCGGCTGTAGCCGAAGGAACGCTCCATAAAAAGCAGGGCCTCCCCGCTTTTTATCTGGGGGTCTCCGAAAAGGGCGCCTCCGGGGGACTGGCCGGCGGCTGAACCTGCCGTCACGGCGGAATCCGCCGGCGCGCCGGGCCCTGCCGGTTCTTCCTCCAGTTCCTGTTTCAAGGTAAGGCCCTGGCGGCCCACCCATTCGGCGTAGGGCCTGCGCTGGTACACGTCCCTCTTGGCCTCCCAGTCGGGGATGATCCTCCCCTCTTTCAGATCCACCAGGAGGAGCTTCCCCGGCATAAGCCGGCCCTTCAGAACCACTTCCTCCGGCTTAAAGTCCTGCACCCCGGTCTCGGAGCCCATAACGATCAGGTCGTTTTTGGTTACCGTGTAGCGGGAAGGCCGGAACCCGTTCCGATCCAGGGTGCCCCCCACGTAGCGGCCGTCGCAGAACACCATGGAGGCGGGCCCGTCCCAGGGCTCCAGCATCCCCGCGTGGTACTCGTAAAAGCCCTTAAGATCCCCGGGGATGGGGTTCTTGTCGTTCCAGGATTCGGGGATAAGCATCATCAGCGCGTGGGGCAGGCTGCGGCCGGACATGAGCAGGAGTTCCAGGGCGTTGTCGAAACTCGCCGAATCGCTCCGATCCGGCTCGATCACCGGGAGAATGTCTTTAAGGGCGTCCTTCAAGGCGGGGGAGATAAGATCCCCCTCGCCGAAAAGGGCTTCCCGGGCGCTCATCCAGAAGCGGTTCCCCTTGATGGTATTGATCTCCCCGTTATGGGCAATCCAGCGGAAGGGCTGGGCCAGGGGCCAGTCGGGGAAGGTATTGGTCGAAAAGCGGGAATGAACCAGGGCCACCGCGGTTTCAAGCTCCCCGTTCACCAGTTCCGGGTAGTAGCCCCTCAGCTGGCTGGGCATGAGCATACCCTTGTATACGATGATCCGGGAGGAAAGGGAGGGAAAGTAACATTCCGCCCCGGCTTTCCGCATCCTTTCGTCCGCCCGCAGGGTCTTTTCCAGCTTTTTACGGAAGATATAGAGGCGGAGTTCCAGATCCGAGACCGGGTCTCCCCGGAAACCGGCTTCCGGAACGCTGACAATGCCGTCTTTGGGGGCCAGAAAAAGCTGTTTTACCGCCGGCTCCGCCGATTTTGCCATCAGGCCGATGTTTCCCGGATTGACGGGGACATCCCGCAGGGCCAGAACTGAAAGATCCAGGGAACGGGCGGCAGCCTCAAGGGCCTCCCCTACCAGGCTTTGAAGCCCCGCATCCCGGGGGAAAAAGGCCAGGCCCGCGCCGTAAGCCCCCGGTTCCGGAAGGCCGGGAAGCAGTTTTTTGTAGTACCCGTGGGGAAGCTGCATGAGCACCCCCGAGCCGTCCCCGGTATTGTTGTCGGCGCTCTCCGCCCCCCGGTGTTCCATCCGTTCCAGGACTTCGAGACCCCGTTTTAATATGTCGTAGGATTTCCTGCCCCTGATATCGGCCACAAAGCCGATGCCGCAGGAATCGCGCTCGTCTTCCTTCCGGTAAAGCCCCCGCCCCTTGCGGGCAGGGACTGCGTTTTGCCCCTGGGCGCCGCGCTGCCCA
The DNA here is from genome assembly GCA_031255815.1 of Treponema sp. The sequence goes on from JAIRRU010000145.1 coordinate 2,941, forward strand.
GCCCCCTCTCCGTGATCGCCCATGACAGCTCCTTGAAATTCGTAGCAGTCTTTACGTTATACCGGAATAAGCTGTCGTTCGCAAGCGGGACAAAAAAAACCGCCACCGAAAGGAGGAAAACGGTGGCGGTGTGAAGGAAGAATCTCTTGTATGAAGAAGATACTTACACCTTAAGAACCGCCTGCCCGGGGAATGGTTACAAAAATCCGGGAAAGCTTCAGAGGCCCCACAGGTAACGGAGGCCGGTGGAAAGACGGAAGGCGGCGCTGAAATCGGCGTTAAGGTTCCGTTCCCCCCCGCTTTCGGGGAAATAGGACTGCCAGGCCGCTTCGCCATAGACGGCAAGGGTTCCCTTTCCGGCCTGTACCGGAAAAGGCGCGATAGTCAGCCCCACGGCCCCGATGACCGCGTTGCCCCCGGTGTAGCGCCGCGCCCCCTCCTTTGTCTGCAGTTCCGCATCTCCGGCGCTCAGGGCCGGGCCGGCGAAGATCCGGAAACGCTCGTCCGGGCCCAGGGAAAGGGTAAGGGGTATATGGAAAACCCCCAGGGTATTGTCCCATTCAGGCCGGAATTCCAAACCGGGCATAAAGGGCCGGCCGAAAAAGGTTCCCTTCCAGGCGAGCCCCAACTGGGAAGCCCCGCCCCGGATAATGTTCCCCCCCGAAAGCAGCCCGTTCCAGGACGGGGCAAAACCGATCCCCAAAAGGAGCCGATCCCGCCAGGAATCGCTTTCCCCCCCCGCCGGGCCGCCGGCTATGCTGCCGGTTTCGGGCCGCGGGGAGGCAAGGCCGCCTTCCGCCGGGCCTCTTTCAGCGATCCGGGCCGGTCTTTCCGGCGAAAAGGCCGGCGGCGGGGCTTCCGGCGCCAATCTCAATCCCTCCGGAAGGGCGGGGGGCAGGGCCCGGCCCGCGGCGGCAAAGTTTTGACGCCAGTAATCCTCGTCCAGGCGGGAATAGATAACCCCGGTTTGCGGGCCGTCGGAGGCGGCATGGATAAACTGGCCTTCGCCGGTATAGATTCCGGCGTGGGAGATCCGCCGCTTATCGCTTCGCAGGGTGGCAAAAAACACCAGATCGCCGGGCTGGAGCTCCCCGGCGTCTATCCTTTCCGACCAATTGTACAGCGCCGTGGTATTCCGGGGCACCGACAGGGAAAAAGCATCCTGAAAACTACGGTAAACCAGCCCGGAACAGTCAAAACCGCTGCTGTCTATGCCCCCGTAAAGATAGGGCGCTCCCCGGTACTTTTCCGCCTCGCTAACCAGGGCAAGCCGGGCATTGCGGGCCGTCTGGCCCGGATCCTCCCCTTCCCGCTGCCGGATTACGCTTATATCGAAGGGCGGGGCCGCAAAGAGCGGGGGAAAGGCGAGAAGGCAGAGGCAGAAGGGCAAAACCGGTTTCTTCATACTTAAAAATTATCGGTTAAAAACAGAAAAGCGCCGGGTTTTCAGGCGAATTTTCAAGGCCCGCGGGGGCGCTTGGCCAGGGCGCGGCAGAGGGCCGCCATGTCCGCCGGGGCGCCGGGCCCGCCGGGGAGGAGTTCCTCCGGGGAAATATCCAGATCGAAAGGCCGCCGGGCCACATGCTCCGGGTAATGGGCGTCGCTGGAGGTGGTAAGGGGGTAGCCCAGGGTATCAAGGGCTTTAGTATCGGGAGGGACGCCGCTCAGGGGGGGGATCCGGGTACATTCAAGGGCGGCCCAGGGGCCCGGCACCACCACCCCGAGCTGGCTCCACAGGGAAAAAGCCGGCCTGTCCACGTGGGCGGGGATAACGATGCCGCCGTATTCGGCTACCTTCGCGCCGATCCGGTCTACCGAAATGTCCAGGGGGCCTACCAGGTAGTACTCCACCTCCCCCTCAATATTGTCCTCCTCGTCCACGTAAACCTGATCTCCGGTTTTTTCCGGGTCGTTGGGGAAGGGGCTAAGGATACGGTAGGCGTATCCGTTAAAGTCCAGGCAGGCTTCAAGCCCGGCAAAGAGGCAGAGGACGTGAATTTCCTCGCTGGTGGTGGCCTCCATGCCGTAGAGGGGGATGATCCCCTTTAAAGGGCAGAGTTTGGCGAAGGCGGGGCAGTTAAGGCTGGAATTGTGATC
>JAIRRU010000195.1 GCA_031255815.1 Treponema sp.
CGCCGAAGACCTTAAACAGGTCCGCCAGGTCCAGCAGCAGTTCGTCGTCGGGCATTGTTTTCCTGACCGCGGCCACCACTTCCTCGTGGATTATGTTGCAATCGAGGCTCTCAATGTCCGCCGCGCCTTTCACCATACTGTCCCTCTAACGGTTGAATAAATGCTCATATATATAACTTACAGGAGATTAGGCCCCCTGTCAAGCGTTTTTTTTGAAATTTTGAGGCTGTTCCGAAACTTCGGTTTTTGGAACAAGCCCGTTTTTGTATCTATCCAGCCGCCGGCAGGGGATAGCGGAAACCGGCGGGATGAAGGGTCTCAGGTTCCGCCGCCTCCCAAATCGAAGGGCTTTAAGATCTTTTCCGCTTCCACGGGCTTTCCGTTTTCATCGTCCGCCATGACCTTGGCGTAGATCCAGCCCTCCAGCCTGTCCGGATCGAGGCCGGCTTCGATAAGCGGTTCGGGGTTGAGGATAAAAACAATGTCTTTGTCGTTGGTTGCCATGTCCTTGGCCCATTCAAACAGATTGCCGCCCCCCAGGTTCACGCCGTAGTGATCCATGGCCATGTGATACCCGACGGCGCCCCGTTTCAGTTTTACTATCTGATCGTAGGAGGCAAGGGGCCCGGCTTCTCCCTGGTATTTTAGTTGTTCTGTTCCCAGTTTTGTTCCTACCGTAAGCTTGCCGTTGGAAAACGAGAAATTCCCGGGGAGCCTTTCGGGTTTCAGCCCCGCGGCGGTGAAAGGGGCGGCGTCAAATTCGATCATCACGTCGTAGAGGGGGCTTTCCGCGAAATTACTGCTCCAGATAAAGCGCGCGCTGTTATCGGGGGCGGCCAGGTACCAGCCGCCGTTTTTTTCGTCCGGCCCGAGCTGCCGGGGGATCTGTTCCAGAAGTTTTTCAAACGATTTCACCGATCCCCTTCCCACCACGTCGAGTTTTTCGCAGGAAAGAACAGTAAAAAGGAGCAGGGCGAAAAGGCCGCTTCCCGTAATTTTTGCCGCTGTTTTCATTTTTCACCTGCCCGGACAGCTTTAAAGCGTTTGAGCCTGAGGGCGTTTGTCAGCACCGATACGGAGCTCATGCTCATGGCGGCGGCGGCGAATATGGGGTTGAGGAGAGGCCCCCCGAAGAGGTAGAGCGCGCCGGCGGCCACGGGGATGCCCAGGGTATTGTAGCCGAAGGCCCAAAACAGGTTTTGTTTGATAGTGCGGATAGTCCGCTTGCTTAGATTTATGGCGGTGGGAACATCCAGGAGATCGGATCGCATCAGCACGATATCGGCGGACTCCATAGCCACATCCGTACCGCTCCCGATGGCGATGCCGATGTCCGCCTGGGCCAATGCCGGGGCGTCGTTTATGCCGTCACCTATCATCGCAACGTAGTTGCGGCGTTCCGGGCGGGAGCCCGCGCGTTTGCCCCCGCGTGTTTCGCCCTGCAGTTTTTTTATTTCCTCCGCTTTATCCTGGGGCAAAACCTCTGAAAGCACCCGGCCGATCCCCGCCTGCCTGGCAATGGCAGCGGCGGTTTTTTTATTATCCCCGGTGATCATGACAACCTCGATTCCCATTCTATGGAGTTCCTCAACAGCCTCCCTGCTGCTTTTTTTAAGCACATCCGCTACCGCCACAATTCCTGCGGGCCTGCCGTCCAGGGCGACGAACATGGGGGTTTTCCCTTCCCCGGCAAGCCGGTCGCTTTCGGCTTCCAGCCCCGCCAGGGGGATACCCCGCTCCTCCATAAGTTTCCTGTTTCCGGCTAAAACATGGGAGAGACGCCCTGTTCCGGCTTCAGAATCCCCCCGCGAACCCGGCGTCTTGCCAGCGGCCCGGTCAATTTCCACTTCTATGCCGCGGCCCGTTATGGCCTTGAAACTGACAATGCTGAAGGTCTCAAGACCCCTGTCCCGCGCCCCCTGGACAATCGCCTGTCCCAGAGGGTGCTCGGATCCTTTTTCCGCGGAGGCGGTGATTTGCAGGAGCGTTTCTTCGGAGGCCCCTTCCCCTATGGCTATTATATCGGTAACTTCGGGTTTCCCTTCCGTGAGGGTTCCTGTTTTGTCAAAGACGATGGTACTTATCTTGTGGGTGGTCTCAAGGGCCTGCCCGCCCTTAATCAGGATGCCGTTTTCCGCGCCTTTCCCGGTGCCTACCATGATCGCGGTGGGGGTGGCAAGGCCCAGGGCGCAGGGGCAGGCGATGACCAGCACGGAGATAAAGATGGTAAGGGAGAATTCCAGCGCCGATTTGCCCGGCGGAAGGCTCGCCAGGCCGGCGGAAGCCGTTACAAACCACGCCAGGCCCGCGGCAAGGGCAATAGCGCAGACAGCGGGAACGAAGTAGCCGGACACGATGTCGGCCATTTGGGCGATTGGCGCCTTGGAACCCTGGGCGTCCTCTACCAGTTTTATAATCCGGGCCAGCGCAGTATCGCTGCCGACTTTCTCCGCCTTAAAGCGGATAAGGCCGTTCGCGTTAATGGTGGCCCCGTAGACCGGATCGCCGGGCTTCTTGTCCACGGGCATACTCTCCCCGGTAAGCATGGATTCGTCGATTGCGCTCCGGCCCTCGGTAACCCTGCCGTCCACAGGGATCTTGGCGCCGGGCCTGACCAGGACAATGTCCCCGGGGATTACCTCGTCAATGGGGATTTCCTTTTCCACGGTTTCGCCTGAAGCGCCGGTTCCGATGACGATAGCCGTCTTGGGGGCCAGGCCCATAAGTTTTTTGATAGCCTCGCTGGTGCGGCCCTTTGATACCGCCTCCAGAGTTTTCCCCAGCAGGATAAGCGCGATAATGACCCCGGCGGTTTCAAAGTAGAGCGCTTCCACCGCGCTAAAATTACCCGAGGCGATCTGCTGCAGGTTGTAGAGGCTGTAGATTAGCGCGGAGCTGGTTCCGACGGCGATAAGGGAATCCATGTTCGGGCTCCGGCGGAGGAGGTTTTTGAAACCTTCCGTATAAAACCTGTTGCCCGCTATGACAATGGGGATAACCAGAACCAGTTCCGCCAGACCGTAGACCAGGGGGAAATTCATGGGGGCCAGGGCTTTGGGGAAGGGGAGGGTAAACAGCCTGATCATGGGAGCCATGGCGATGTAGAGCAGGGGAAGGGCAAAGGACACGGCCACGATAAATTTGCTGCGGAGGGTTTTGATTTCTTTTTCTTTCCGCCGCCTGTCCTCGTCCGCCGCCCTGTCCTTTGAAATCTCCAGAGCCTGGTAGCCTGCCTTTTCTATCGCTTCCCTTATGGCCGATACTCTTACTACCGCGGAATTGTAGACCACCGTTGCCTTTTCCGTGGCCAGGTTTACCGCGGCGCTTTCCACCCCCTCCAGCCTGGCGATAGCCTTTTCCACCCGGGCCGCGCAGGCCGCGCAGGTCATCCCGCCGACCCTTACTGTTTCGCTTTGCATATCTGTACACTCCTTACGCCGAGTCTGCCCGTCATTTAGCCGCGGCGCCACCGGGCAAAGATAACTTTGGCCTCCCTCAGAAAATCTTTTGAAATAGTGATGCTCGTATCCGTTACCTTTTTGTCGGCCGGGAAAATCGGAACCGGATTGCAGCCCCCGGAGCGCGTCCCCACCTGGCTCATGCGGAAACGGTTGCCGCAGTTCTGGCAGACCAGCACCGTCCCCTGTTGCTTGTAAAACCCCCGGCCCGAGCTGTAACACACCTGGCAGGTATTAAACGCCGTGCGGATGCTTCCGTCCGGCGCCTTTACCGCCAGCACCTCGAGCCGGGTTCCCCCGATGTCAACCGGATAGAAAACCGCGTTTTCCGAAATTTCCGCGACCGGGATCACCAGATCCCGGTCGGAGATCGCGGGCTTAACCACATTCTGCTGCCCGAAGACTGCCGAACCCATAAGGGCCATGAAAGCCGGCAGCATTAAAACCCGTCCCTTAAAACAGCTTTTCATTTTCATACCTCCCCTTGGAAAAATCCTCGCGGCCCTGCACGAATCAGCAAGCCCGTTTCCGCGCGGGCCTGCCCGGCGCTTAGCCCCTTATCCATGCTTTTAACCTAATAAAGGTACTGCCCCGCGCCCTGTGCTGCCGCTTCAGCCGCCTCAAAATAAGGGCCGGGGTAGATCAGTGTTTCATACGCCGAAACCTCCGCCTTTAGCGCATCGATATCAACGTTGTTAAGATCCTCAGTAACTTTCACGTAACCGTAAAATACGCTGTCGTCGGTAGAAAAAGTAAAGTCCTCCAGGGGTGTAAAGCGGAGGGTATTGTCCCCCTGTTCTATATCCAGCCGGGCGCGCCAGGCGGGGAAGATGAGGCGGCTGTTTCCCGGATCGGGAGAATCGTTGTTGATGATCCACTCCGCCGGAACCCCGCGCCGCATTACCAGGATTGCCGGGTCGATGCCCTCATCCTTGAGCGCTGTCCTTGCCGTCTGCCGCGATCCGTCCTCCGCAAGCTCCGCCAGAACGATCCGATCCGTAGGGATCGCCGCGCCCGCCGGGGAAGGCTTGTGAGCGCCCCCTCCGGTACCCGTCAGGCTTTGCCCTTCCTCCACCACCGTAATGGAACTGCGAATCATCCCCATCCAGCAGGAATAGAGGAATCTGCCCGTCTTTGCCGGGGTAAACTCGATCAGGTTTTCCCCCGGATTGAAGCGGTACTCGATGCCGTATTCCCGAATGATCATCCGGTTGTTACAGCCGTTAATGCTCCCGGCGGGGGCGTCTATAGTCCACTTTACCGGGATACCCTGCCGCACCGTAATAGCGGGGTAAAAGCCCCCGCCCAAGGTGGAGCTGACTATCTGTACGCCGTTTTCGATACGGAGCGGGGTTTCCGCCCCTGCCGCGGGAAGCCCGGCCCCCTTCCGGCCCGCCCTTGCGGCAACGGAGCTTAGCGCGCTCACAGCCCCGCCGGAAAAATCGGGGCTGAAGCCTGAAAGGCTGAAACCGTAGCTGAACATGGTCATGCCCGTCACGGTAATGAGAATCGCGCCGCCCCGCGTTACCCGGCGCCTGAAGGCGGGGCTCCCGGCCGTATTGCCCAGCAGGGAAGCCAGGGCCCCGATACCGAACATCAGGGGAACCGTCCCCATGCAGAAGAGGAAGAGAGAGATTCCCCCGGCAAGGGGGTTTCCCGTGGACAGGGCGTAAAGCTGCATGGCCTGCAGGGGGCCGCAGGGCATAAGCCCGTTCAGGAGGCCGATGAACAGGGGGTTTCTTCCCGGCCTTTGCCCGCCGGTTTTCCGGGTAAAAATTCCTGGAAGCGCCGGGCTAAGGCGGCGCAGGAAGGGGAAAAACCCGAGCATATTGATCCCCATGATTACCATGAAGAACCCGGCGGCAAGCTGGACCAGGCCCTGAAAGCGCCCGGATACGGTAAGCGCCGATCCCAGCGCCCCGGCAAGGGCCCCCGCGGCGGTATAGGAAAGCGCCCGTCCGGCGTTGTAAAGAAGGGCGGGAAACAGGGCTTCCCGCCTCTTGCCCGGCGGGGGCAGCGCCGCTTCCCCCGGAAGGGCGGGCGGGGCGATGCACTGGGAAAGGTTGATCCCCCCGCACATGGCCGCGCAGTGAGCCGAAGCGGCCAGGCCGATAACGAACAGCATGCCGTATCCCATTCCCGCTTCCGCCAGGGGGAAGGCCGAACTGAGGGCGTTAAGCCCCAGCGCCCGCCCGAGCAGGTAGAGGGCAAGGATAATCACCAGGGTTCCGGTAATTTCCGGAAGCCTGCCGGCGCTTGAGGGCCGGCCGCCCTTGCCGTCCAGAACCTGGTAATCCAGCGCTTCTATGGCCGCCTTGATCTCGTTCAGGCTAATCACCGAGGCGTCCCAGCTAAGGCTGGCCATCCCGGTATTGAAATTCACCGTTGCGCCCTCAACGCCTGCGGTGCTTTTCAGCTTTTCTTCGATCCGGTTCCGGCAGTTTACACAGCTCATACCGCCAATCCGGAGCGTCCCCGATTTCAAATCCGGCTTTACCATGAAAACTCCCTCCTCGGGCAATCCAAAAGGAACAGGTAATATTAACTAAACCGATGGACTTTGTAAAGATTAGGATGACGGATTGGGATGAAGGCAGGCAGCGGTTTTGCATTTACCGCGAACGGACACGAACGGAACAGTTCCTTGTTTACGCTAAAATTCAAGATAAGAGCAATAACCGGGAACAAGAATTTAAACCACGAAGGCGCACAAAGGCGCACGAAGGCGTACCAGGACGCGCCAAGACGCACTGCGGATCGCCGGAACACGGGGGGATGAATAAGCGATCCCTGTCCCGCCCTTTGCGCGCCTTCTTTGAGTTCGGGTAAATTTTTTGAATTCATATAAGCTTGTTCCAAAACCCGGTTGGTGTGGAAATTTCGTGTCCGATGAAATAAGCTATGCCTTTTAGCCTAAGCAAGGCAGTAGAGCGGCCTTCAACAGAGCCCGCTCACTGATTCGCGGGGGAGCTTCAGGGTGAAGTATGTTGATTTCAGGCTCTTGTTCCGCTCAAGCCGTACTGAAAGATCAGGTAAAAACTTAGGTCTCGAAGCAGCAGTTTGCGGGCTTCGTGTGAAAACAGACGCCTAATCGTGCGGTCTGCGGGCTTTGCGGCTGTTAAAAACACCCGGCGT
>JAIRRU010000209.1 GCA_031255815.1 Treponema sp.
AACTGATAAAGGGATAGCCACTAACCACACGAACACCACGAACTTCTACTCCGATAGCCCTGGCTTTTTACCTGGCTCCAGCCTGGTTTTGCCAAGATTTCTGGTGTCCGGGGAAATTCCGGGCTAAGGTTCGTGTGGTTCGTGCCGTTCGCGGCTTAATTCGCGGCTCAATTTCCTGGCGGCCCGGTAAGCCGGCGCGACACGAGCTTAACGGGCATCTCGCCGGATCTCCGCCAGTGTCCGGTTCAGGATGGCGAGGAAGGGATCTGTTTCTGTCCGCACCCGTTTGAGGAAGGAGATGTCCGTTGCGGGGGGTCTCCTTCCGTCAGTTCCGGCGCAATCCGGAAAATGGGCCCAGAGGTAATCGCAGTAATCCAGCAGCTTATCAAGCTCCGCGATTCCGGCGGGGGCTTTCCCGCTTAGCAGATCCCGCAGCCGCGACAGGTTTTCCGTTTCGGCAGAGACAAAACGCTCCAGTTTTTCGACATAAGCCGCGCTGGCGCCGGGTGCGTTAATGCCAGGCTCATTAATGCCTGGCCTGTTAATGTCGGGCTCATCAATGCCGGGAATACTGATGCCGGGCGCTTTTTCCGCGGAGCTTTGCTGTCCCGGGGGTTTCCCGCCCGCCAGGATCGCCAGGGCCTCGCCGGGGCTCAGGCTTCGCAGCCCCAGGGGGAGTCCCGGGCCGCTGGTGTCCCAAAGCCGTTCTTCCCCGGCGAATTCCCGCTCAAAGAGATCGCGGTAGCCCCTCATGGCAGGATCGCTGCGTACCGGGAGGCCCGCTTTTGATACCGCGGTAAAGGCGGCTTCCCGGAAAGCCGCCGCGGCGTTAAGGATGCCGGTAAAGCGGTTTTGCCGCCTCAGCTTTTCCCGGTGCCCCGGGCTGGACCGGGCGTGGTAACTGTCCAGGGTAAAAGAAAAATCGATGCCGCAGGCGATCACCGTGCTGCCGCTGAGCCGCAGGGCAACGGCCGCCGCGCTAAGACCCACCGAGCCCAGGGGGATAAATGTTTCCGGCCTCAGCCCCGCCTCGCCGAGCCTCCTGAAAAAGTTCATTTCGGTCCAGGGGGTAAAGAAAAAAAAAGTCCGGCCCCCCAGGGTTTCCGCGGTGGCGGGGAGGGCGGAGAGATCCATGGCCACCGGAATCTCCCAATCGCCCAGGCCCACAAAGTCCCGCAGGTTCCAGTGCTGGCTTTCCAGGGCTACCGCCAGATCCGGCTTAATGCCCCGGGCCCTGAGGCAGGGGAGGGCGGTATCTACGCATAGTATCCTGAAGGGGCGGGAAACGGGATCTTCCGCCCCCGCCCCGAAGCGGCGGGAAAGCCCCGCCAGAATTCCGTCCAGGGAGGGCCCTGCCCCAAGAACCAGCACGGGGCCCGGCCCCAGGGAGAGGGAGGAAAGGGAAGAGGATCGGGGGAGGGAGGCCAGGTTCCGCAGGGCATTCCTGATGTAGAGGCGTCCAAGTTTCACCAGGGTCATGGCGTTTCCCCAGTCGGCGGCGGCGGCTTTCCGCAGGAGATCCTCCAGGCGCCCGTAGAGTTCGGGGTACAAACGCCAGCCGGCGTTGAACCGCAGGGTTTCTACCCGGCGGAAACGGCGGCTTCCCCATTTCCGCCTGACCAGGCCGCAGATCCTCTCCGCCGATCCGCTGCCGCCGTCCAGGGCGGCAAAGGCCAGGCGGGGGTTCCGCAGCAGGGCCGGATCCAGATGCTCCAGGGAAAACTCCAGCAGTTTTTCATCCGCTTCAACACAGAGGATCGCGGAATCGTGCTTGTTTTCGCTGATCATGTTCAGGATCGGGGAGAGCCCGTATCCAAGCAGCGGCGAGGGGCAGAGGTAGAGGGTGCGGTCAAGCGGCTTCAGCGCCTTTGCGGCCCGTTCCGCCTGGGCGAGGGGATCCACTGCCGAAAGGAGGGTCTTGCCCCGGTAAGAAACGGTAAAACCCCGCCGCGCCGGGACGCGCCGGGGGGTTTCGCCGGGCATTACTAATTCTGCGGCATAAAGTACTGCTGGTACACCGCCCAGAAACGGTCGTCCAGTTTTTCGTTTCCGGTAAAGAAGCCGCGCAGTTCCTGTATGCTGTTCATGGAAAGGTAGTAGGAAAAGTAAGCTTTGATGTTCTCGTCTTCCCCTTCCTCCGGGGGGTTTTCTTCCTTGGGGTACAGTACAATTACCGCGTTTCCCAGTACCAGGGGTTTCGAGGGGGTGTTGAGGGGGGTCGAAAACGCGGTCTGCCAGAAGTTCAGGTTGCCGGAAGCGTCGTTGTCGTTCAGTTCCGGAATAGAAAAAGAGTAGAGGCCGGGGAAAAAACCCAGATCCCCATAGTTAAGGGCCGCGGGCCCGAAAGTGAATTTGCCCAGCCCCTTTGAGTAAACGGCCTCGTCGAAGCCGTTGACGGCCGTATCGTTTATCAGCTCTTCCGCCTGGCTGATGAACCAGGCGTCCACCCGCCCGCGCTCAAAACCCATCACGTAGGAGCGGATTTTTTCAAGCGTCGCGGGGTCTGAGGTGTCCGCCGGGTACGAGCCGTCTTCGGCGCGGAAAAAGGCCCAGCCGGATCCGGTCTGCAGGAGATCGCTTATCTCCCCCTTGGCCAGAGCGATAAGCCCCTCCCGCTGCTGGGCGTCGGTTATTTCCGTGGAAAGCTCGTAGACCAGCCTCAGCCCCATGTCCCCGCCCCTTTCGGCGTAACTGTCCTGGGACTGGGTTCTGGCGGCCTCTTCGAAGGTGAGGGTTCCGTCTTTAACGGAACTGAGCACCTGGCGGGCCTCCCGCTCGCTGGAATTGATCGTGATCCGGGAAAGGTGGGCGGATCGGAAATTGCCGGGATTCTGCTCCGCGTAGGCGATAATCTCCGCATCCGGGTAGGAACTGACGGAAAAGGCGGCCCCGTCGAATGTCCGCCGGAGGGCCCCCATGCCGACGATAAAATCCTCTTCCCCGGAGGAACGGAGCAGATCCGCCATATCGGAACGGTAGCGTTCCTCTATGATACTTTCCTGAACCTGCCTCCAGAGGGTCATGCGGCTGGTATTGTCAAGCTGGCGGTACCGGGCCGCGGAAAAGCGCCCGTTTTCATGGAATACGGGCAGGGAGGCCACCTCTTCGTCTACCAGCTCCTCCGGGGCGCTGTAGCCGGCCTTTTTCATTTCCTGGAGGATGCCGATATGTTCGACAGTCTGCTCAAAGGATTCCCGCCAGATCCGTATGTCCGTAAGCTGGTAATTGCCGTCGCTTAACGAATTTTGCTCGTTCCGTATCAGCTGTTCCCGGATTCCGGCGAAGTAGTTCCCCGGCACATAGGTGATGGGGATTTTATCGTAGCTTCCAAAGCTAAGCTCCCCCCCCCAGCCTCCTCCCGCGCTGGGCACAATAGCCGGAACAAACACAAAGGCGACGATAACGATGACGAGGATAACCACCGTAAAGATAAAAACAGCCGGATTTGCCTTGAAACGGCGGATTATCTCCTCTTTGGAAGACAGATCTTCCTGAACAGGCTGTTTTTTTGTCTTATTAGCCATAAAAACCGTACCTCACACCTGGAACTATACAAAAAGCCGGATTTTGGAAAATTTTACCCTGCTCCAAGGCTATTTGGGACTAAACCATAGCATTTTCCGTTCCCCTGGTCTAGCAGCCGGTAAGCTGGCGCTTCGATTGGGCTAAAAGTACGGGTAAAGGGATAGCCGCTAACCACACGAACCGCACGAACTTTTACTCCGATAGCCCTGGCTTTTTGCCTGGTTCTAGCCTGGCTCCTGCCAAGATTTCTGGCATCCGGGGAAGTTCTGGGCTAAGGTTCGTGTGGTTGGTGCCGTTCGTGGCTCAATTTCTTGGCGGCCCGGTAAGCCGGCGCTTCGATTGGGCTAAAAGTACGGGTAAAGGGATAGCCGCTAACCACACGAAC
>JAIRRU010000266.1 GCA_031255815.1 Treponema sp.
ACTCGCGGGCCTTATTGCCGGAACCGACCGGGAAGCCGCGGCCCTGCGGGTTTACGCGCCCGCTCCGGACAGGGCGGCGGGATACTTCGGGGAAACCCGGCTGGTACAGACCGCCCTCCGGGATCTGATAAGCCAAGGCGCTTCCCTCTCCGCGGTCCGGCGTTTCACCCTGGCCAACGAAGACATGGGGCGGCGGCTGGCTGAGCGGCAGGAAGAATTCCTCAGCGCGGAAACCTATATTCGGGGGATCCCCCCAGCCGGGGAAGCCAAGCCGGTCTCCGGGCCCTATCCCGCGGAAGGGCTTGCGCTTCTCAACCGGATGGGGGAGGCCGTAGAGGCGGATCTGGAGCTTGGCAGGGCCTTTCTTGTCCGGTACGGGGAAGAGGGGAGGGATATTTCCGGCCTGCCGGAGATAGTCTCCCTCCGCGCCGCCGCGGCTTCCACCCTGGACGATCTGTTTTCCCTCCGTTCCGGAGCGCAAAGCCTGGCCGCCGACGCCCGGAACCGGATCGCCCGGGCAGAGGGCCTCCGTCTGGAGGGGGAACGGTACTTCCGGGAAGCCCAAAACGCGGCCGCCGACGCCAGGCTCGACCTGGCCAGGGGAAGGCTGGAACTGGCCGTCGAGCGCTACGCCGCCTCCCTGGCGATTCAGGAGTCCGCCTCCCTCAGAGCCGAATGGGATACCCGCGCCGTAGCCCTGGGGGCCGATATTCACCGCAGGGAAACCGAGGCGGCGGTACGGGAACTGCGGGGCATGGTGAATGCCGCCAGAAGCGCGTATTTTGCCGGAAATTTCGATCAGGCCGAGGAAGTTTTGGTAAGGGCGCAGATCCGCTGGCAGGCCGTCAGCGTCGCGGAGGATCCGGAAATTCTCTACTGGCTGTCCATGGTCCGGGGCGCTCTGGCCCTCCGTTCGGACCGGGTCATCTCCGCTACCGCGCCGCTCTACCCGGAGATGAGCCAGTTCCTTTCAGCGGCCATGAGGAACTACGAAGAGGGGGTCAGGCTCATCGAAGCCGGCCGGCGCACGGAGGGCCTTGCCCGGCTTAACGACGCCCGGTACATGCTCCAGAAAGTAAAACTCATGTTTCCGGTGAACCAGGCTGCGGGGCTCCTGGAACTGCGGATAGATCAGGTTGCCGATCCGGCGGCTTTCAACGCCTCTTTCCAGCGCCGCCTTAACGATGCCGTGGCGGGAACCAAGCGGAGATCCCTGGAGTCCTTCGCGGATCTCCAAAACCTGGCGGAACTCAACCCCCGTTACCCCGGAATGCAAAACGCCCTGGCGCAGGCGGAAATTGACATGGGCCGCCGTCCTGCGCCCCCCAACCCCCTTAGCCTGGCCCGCTCCAACGAACTTACCGTCGCTGCCCGGAGGATCGTGGAAAACAACGCCCGGCTCCAGTTCGAGGTAGCCCTGCGGCAGCTTAACGAGGCCCTTGCCCTTAACCCCAACAACACCCAGGCCATGGCTCTGAAAGACCGGGTTCAGACCGAAATGGGAGGATCGGGAAACATCGTCCTTTCCAGCGCCGCCGAAGGGGAGTACCAGCGGGCGGTACGGGAACTCCAGCAGGGGAACACCCTGGTAGCCCTGGCTATAGTGGAGCAGCTTCTCCAGGATTCCCGGAACCGCACTTCCACCCGTATCCTGGAACTGGAGCGTAGGATACACTCTGTTCTATGAGTGTTCTCTTGAAAGCCCCTTGGACTTGCAGGTTTTTGGGCTTTTGGACGATCCCGCTTCTTCTCTGTTTCGCCCTGTTCCCCCCGGGGCTCGGAGCCCTGGAGGATCTCTATTGGGAACTGCCCGCCCCTTTTTCCGCCTCCGGATCCTTCCCGGTCTCCGCCTCCAACGGGGATCTTTCGGTAGTCGCCTGGCAGGAATCCTCCGCCCTTCCTTCCGGCGGGGAGGGAAGTTCCGGGATCAGCGTTTCCCTGGCTCTGAAAAGCCCCGGCGCTTCCTGGCGGATCCTGCCCAATGTGGCGGGGCCCTATGCCTACGCCGGGGTGGAACCGGCGATTCTCAGCATCGCCCTGGACAGGCAGAACAGGATCCTCATTGCCGCGGCGGCCTCCACTACCCGGACGGAGATCCTCGTCTCCGAAGACCAGGGGGAAAGCTTTTCCTCTTACCGGCTGGACATGGGAAGCGAAAATTCCGTGGCCCCCCGCCTCGTAGTCCGCGCCGACGGGGGTTACCTCCTCTTTGTTACCCGGAGCATAGGGGAATCCCTTTCGATTTACTATTCCCGTTCCGATAACGCCCGCGTCTGGAGCCCCTTTCAGGCTTTCCTGGAGGACCCTTCCCTCCAGCTTAACTTCCTCCCCGCCCACGCGGCCCTGGATTCACGGGATTACGTGGTCTTTCAGTCCTTCATGCCTGGCAGGGGAACCATCCCCGCCTTTCAACTCTTCCTCAAAATGTCGGATGACGGGGGCCTTAGCTGGACCCCCTCCAGACGGATCACCGGTTTCCCGGATCCGGTAAGTAATACGGAGGCCGATCCCGAACGCTTTGACAACCAGCGGGCCTTCCTTATCCCCTGGAACGGGAGGCTCTTCCTCACCTGGGAACGGCGTTACGGAACCGAACACCCCCAGATCTACAGCGCCGGCCTTGACCGGGAGGGCTTCCTCACCGGGAAGGTGGAACGGGTAAACCGGGACCCGGCTTACTGCAATAACCCGGTGGCTTTTCTCCGCCGGGGCGAACCCCTGGTGGTCTGGTTCGACAACAGGCAGAGGGGCGACCGGGTCTACCTGGCCCGGCATGACGGGGAAAACTGGCTGAACAGGGATCTTTCCGGTTCCAGTGGGGGGGCCTCTTTCGGCCGGCCTGTGCTGGACGGGGAGGAGCTTTTCGTGTTTTGGCAGAACAATTCCCAGGATGCCGGACGCATCTACGCCCTGTTCCCCGATACCACGGCGGAGCCTCCCCCTCTGGCCGCCGTGAATTTTACCCCTTCCGGCCGGGGCCGGGGGGAACGGATACAGGTGTCCTGGAAGGATCCGGAGGATTCTTCCGGCATTTCCGGTTATTCATACCTCCTCAGTCCCCTTGGGGAAGACAGCCCGCCCAGGGAGATCATGATCGACAACCAGGACGAGGGGCCTCAGTTTCTGGATATCCACATTCCGGAAGACGGGTCCTGGTATTTCAGCGTTGCCGCCCGGGATCTGGCGGGAAACTGGTCGGAACCGGCCCGGATAGAGTATATTCGGGACACCACCCCGCCCCCCGCGGCCGCTATCATCCCCCCGGAAATCGATGAACGGGGCTTCCTCCTTTCCAACACCTTCTCCCTGGGATGGAACCCGCCCCCCGCCTCGGATGTGGCCGGTTACACCTGGGAACTGGAGTATCTGGGATCGGCGGCGCTTTTGG
>JAIRRU010000041.1 GCA_031255815.1 Treponema sp.
TAGGAGTCTGGGCCGTATCTCAGTCCCAGTGTGGCCGTCCACCCTCTCAGGCCGGCTACCCATCTCCGGCTTGGTGGGCCTTTACCTCACCAACTACCTAATGGGACGCGGGCCCATCCAAAGGCGGGGCCGGAGCCCCTTTCTTTGCGCAGCCACAGCCGCGCAACCTCATCCGGTATTACCCACTATTTCTAATGGCTATCCCGGCCCTCCGGGTAGGTCACCCACGCGTTACTCACCAGTCCGCCGCTCTAGGGGGGATCGCTCCCCCTTGCCGCCCGACTTGCATGCTTAAGACGCGCCGCCAGCGTTCGTTCTGAGCCAGGATCAAACTCTCCATGATTTGTTTTTCCACCGGCCCGAAGGCCGGAAGAATATCACTTCAAGCAGCGCGGCGGCTCCCCGCCGCGCCTCGCAGCACGCCCCTCGCCGGAACGCGCCGCAGCCCCCGATACGCTCGCGCCCGGGCCGCCCCGGCAGAGTACCCCCCGCCCGGCAAGCCCGGCTCTTCCTTCTCCCCTTCCCTGTATTGCCAAAAATCCCTGGAACCGGAACTCCGTCCCCGTTCCTTCAGCCTTGTCCCTCCGGCGCCTGAAAGGTTCCGGCAGCGGACAAGAACATCCCCCGCTTCTCTTAGGCGGGTTTCGTGAAGATACAATACCATCGCCAGATATGTCAAGAGGCTGAACGAATTTTTTACAAATTTTTTAAAAAATTTACCGCCAGGGCCGAAGGCCGGGCGGAGAAGGCGCGCGAAGGGCGGGGCAGAGTCTAACCACCGCGGGAGAACAATTCCTTCGTGTTCCGGCGAACCGCAGCCCGCCTCTGCGCGCCTTCGCGGTTAAAGTTCTTGTTCCCGCCGGTTGCTTTTATCCTGATTTTTAGCGTAAGCAAGCTGCTGCTTCATGGAAAACGAGGCTTCCGCGCCAGGCGGGTTTCGGAACAAGCTCAATGCATCATGGTGTATTCCTGGACTATCTGGATCTCGTTCCGGACGGTCAGGGAAGGGTCTGCCTCTTTGGCGGCGGCGACCGCGGCCTCGATCAGGGGTTTGGCATTCGCCACCCCGTAGAGGGTAACCGTTCCGCTGAAAACGGAAGCCTCCAGAAAGTGGACAGGTATCTCTTTTTCGTAGATGATACGGTGCTTTATCTGCTGGGCCAGGGTGAGTTCCCTGATCCGCTCGGAATTCTGGGCTTCCATCTCCGGGCTGATCAGGCTGTCCAGAAGATGTTTGACGATTTCCGCGCAGTTAACCGGGTGCAGGTAGCCGCTGTTCAGGCAGAGGTGGTAGTTTCCCGGATCTTTCCACTCCGCGTCGAAGAAGTAGCGGTGAAAACCTATGCGGTCGTTATCGCTCTGCTCGATGATCTGCCGGGCCCGCCGATCGTCGCAGTGGAAGTGGCCCTTGACCCGCTCGGCGCGGATCTCGTAAGGGGCGACCAGGAACACGGAAAAAACGCCGGGCACATTCCGCAGAACCATGCCGGCCCCCCGGCCGATAAAGACCCGGCTGCCCTCCCCCGCTTCGGAGTAAATCGCGGTTTTGAGGAAATGCAGGTAATCTTCCCTGTCCTGGGACAGGGACGCCCAGAATGAGGGTTTCCGCTCGTCGTAGCGCTCCAATTTCCGCCCGGCCACCCCGTAGGACTTGATCCGATCCTCCAGGGCCTGCCTGCCGACAAAACGGTAGTCCAGCAATTTAGCCAGTTCGTGGGCAGTCTCGTCACCCAATGCCGCCAATTCGCGGGAAATCGTAATAACCGCCATAAGACACCTCTTGTAACAAGTTCTCGGAACCGCTTGTGCTTGCAGGTTTACGGTACCTTGTACCGCGAAAACCCCGATTGCCGGGCTCCCGCGAAGCTTCGGTTCGACGCGGTTTGCGGGGTAAAACCGCCTGAGAGGCGGTTTTTTTACCTTGCAAACTGCCAAGGCTCTAGCCCGAGCAGCCCGTGAATTGCGGTTTTTGCGGCGCAAAAAACACCAAGCGCAACAGGCTGTTAGCTACAGCATAAATCGAGATAGGGCAATTGTCAAAAGAACAGGCTGCTTAGGCTAAAAGTATGAGTAAAGGGCAGCCGCTAAGCGCGCGAACCGCGAACTTTTAATCCGGTATTCCGTTTCCTGCCCGAATTCCCCCCCTGCTCGCGGGAAATAAGGAACAAAGCCAACCTTTTAGTCCAAGCAGGGCGCGAGGCTGTCCGGAAATTGGGTTTTCGGAACAGCCCCGATCAGAACAACTCCGACTCCACCCAGGCGGCCAGGAAGTGGTAAAGCGCCAGGTGCTGCTGCTGTACCAGGTAGGTTTCGGTCTCCGGGACTGAAAGGCAGATATCGCAGAGGGGGCGGAGTCCTCCCCCGGTTTTCCCGGTAAGGCCGATCACCTTCATCTTCCTGAAACGGGCGGTCATGGCGGCGGCTATGACGTTTTTCGCGTTCCCCGAGGTGCTGATCCCGATAAGCACGCTGTTTTCGCCGCCGTATCCCATTACCCCCTGGGCATAGACGCTGTCCGCTGAAAGATCGTTGGCGACCGCGCTGGTCAGGGAGGAGTGGGCCCCCAGGGCGATGGCGGGAAGGGCCCCCTGAAGGTTCTCCGCGAGGCTCCGTCCGGCCGGCCCGTACTGCCGCTCAAACCAGGCAATATCCTCCGGGGGAAGGGGCCGCTTAAGGAGAAAGCCCTTCATCAGTTCCCCGACGATATGCTCCGCGTCGGAGCTGCTCCCGCCGTTGCCGCAGATAAGGACCTGCCCGCCTTTCCGGTAAGAAGCGGCCAGCAGGGCGGCGGCGGCAAGGATCTCGTCCCTTAGGGGGTTCAGTTCCCGCTGGGTCTGAAAGAAATGTTCCGTCATCTCCAGGCTTCGTTCTTTTTCCGCTTGAAATTCCATTTAAAACAACCTCAGTTCCCGAATCCGTATTCCGCTACGGCCAGGGCGGCGTAATCGCCGATTTCATCCCCCAGCCCGCTGGGCACTATCCGGCAACACTCCCGCGCAATGGGCAGGGCTTCCTCCTCGATTACCGCCGCCGCCTGGGGCCAGAGCTCGTTCCGGCTCCGGACAAAGATACTGCCAATGATGATAAGTTCGGGGTTGAGGATGTCCATGATGATGGAAAGCCCGGCCCCGAGTTTTTTTCCCGCTTCGGCGTAGATTCTCTTTGCCAGGGGGTCGCCCTTTTCCGCGGCGATGCCGACGGTTTTAGCGCTGAGGGAATCCAGATCGGCAAAGGAGGGGCAGAAGGCGGGGTGCCGGCCCATCTGGAGTTCCGCCTCCACCAGGGATCTGGCAAGCCGGGCTATGCCCCCGCCGCTGCAGAAACCTTCAAAGGAACCCCGTTTGCCGTAGCCGGGAGGGCCGTATTCGGCGAGCCGGATATGGCCGACTTCCCCGGCCTGCCCGCCCGCCCCGCTGTAAAGCCGCCCGTCCAGGATCAAGCCGGCCCCCATGCCGGTTCCGCAGGTGAGAAACACCAGGCTTTTACAGCCTCTGCCCGCCCCGTACTTCCATTCCGCCAGGGCTCCGGCATCGGCGTCGTTCTGGAGAAAGGCGGGTATCCCCAGGGCTTCGGAAAAATACTCTGTTACAGGCACCCGGTCCCAGCCGGGCAAGTTGGGGGGCGAGAGGATAAGCCCCCGCTTCTGATCCAGCGGGCTGCCGCAGCTTAGCCCCAGGGCGACGGGTTTTTCCCCGGCGGCAAGGGAGGAAGCGGAAAAATTCCTGATATCCCCCAGGAGGAGTTCCAGCATCCTCCGGGGCTCTTGCCCGGCAGTGGCGCGGGCCTCTCCCCGGGCGGTAAATTCCAGCCCTTCCCCGGTTTTTCTGCCCAGGGAAACCCGGCATTTGGTTCCGCCGATGTCAACGCCAATAAAATACATGATCCGGAGGATACATCTTTTTTCTTTTGTGTAAAAGAAGGAATTGCCCGAGCCGGCGGCCTTACATTTACCGCGAACCGCCCGGACAGACACGAATTACACTGGCAGGCTGTTTAGGCTAAAAGTACGGATAAAAGGATAGCCGTTAACCGCACGGACCGCACGAACTTTTACATCGAGAACCTCGATATTTCATCTCGATTTCCTTGAGTCCGAGAGGTTTTTAACCCGCTTTCGTGCGGTTCGCGGCCAATCCCTCATTTCCGCGCGTTTATCCTGGCCGGCGCTTAAAAGGGAAGAGCCTCATTTACCAAAAGCCCGTATGAGGTTAAATTTGATTTATGAAAAGCAAGGGCCTGGAATGGCGCGAAGAGGAAAGCGGGAAAGTTTTTGACTGCAAAGTTTTTTCGATTAGGGAAAGCTCCTGCCGCTCCCCGGATAACGAGCTGCGAAAATACACGATCATGGACGCCGCGGACTGGGTTATTGTCGTACCGCTTATCAATACCCCGGGGGGCAGGGAATTTATCCTGGTACGGCAGTGGCGGCACGGAACCCGGGAGCTGAGCCTGGAATTCCCCGGCGGGGTTTTCGAGCCCGGGGAGGATCCCGCGACGGCGGCGGGGCGGGAGCTGCTGGAAGAAACGGCCTACCGGGCGGGGAAAATCGAGAAACTAGGGGTCTTCGCGCCCAACCCCGCGATTATGTCGAACCGGGTGCACTTCTTCCTGGCCGAGGATCTGGAGTATACCGGCTCCCAGAACCTGGACGAAGACGAATACATCGCGGTAGAGACCATGAAGGCCGGCGACGTGCTGCGGGGCATGGGGAAGCCGCCTTTCGTCCACGCCCTTATGGGTTCGGCCTTGTCCCTCTACCTGCAAAAGGCGGCCCCTCACCTGGATCTGTAGGCCCGGGGAATCACCGCGGCCCGCCCGGCAGGGGAGATCCGGTGTGAAAGCCCGTCTTGCCCGGTTTAAAACAGGGGGGATAGAGTTGCTCGGAAAATTCAGTTTCCGAACAACAGCGGCTGTTCCAAAACCGGCCGGGTTTTGGAACAAGCTCAACAAGCTCTAAAAAGATATTGCGCCTCTTCCAAAACGCGCGGCTCCGGTTGGAGGCTGGTTTTTGGCGGAGGCGGGTTTTGGAGCGGCTTGCGTTACTCTTTTTTTCGTATGGTATCAAAACCGCAGTAGGGGATCAGGGCGGGGGGCAGTTTTACGCTGCCGTCGGCCTGCTGGAAATTTTCCAGTATGGCGATAATCGCCCGGGAAACGGCGATGGCGGTTCCGTTCAGCATGTGAACAAAACGGTTCTTCCCGTCCGCGTCTTTGTAGCGGACATTGAGACGCCGGGCCTGGTAATCGGTGCAGTTGGAGGTGGAGGTAACTTCCCCCCAGTCCCCCCCGGCGGGCGAAGGCGGGTTGGCCCGTCCGGGCATCCAGGCTTCCAGATCCCACTTGCGGTAGGCAGGCGCCCCCAGGTCGCCGGTACAGGTGTCCACCACCCGGAAGGGGATCTCCAGGCCGGAGAAGATCTCTTCCTCAATGGCCCGCAGTTCCTCGTGGCGCTCGCCCGATTCGCCGGGCAGGCAATAGACGAACATCTCCAGCTTGGTGAACTGGTGTACCCGGTAGAGCCCCTTGCTGAACTGGCCCGCCGCCCCGGCTTCCCGGCGGAAACAGTGGGAGAGCCCGGCCATACGGAGGGGGAGCTTTTCCCGGGGAAGGATCATGCCGGAGTAGTAGCCCCCCAGGGTAATTTCGGCGGTGCCCACCAGGCAGGAAGCTTCCCCCTCCAGGCTGTATATGTTGGACTCCTCCCCCCGGGGGTTAAAGCCGATTCCCTCCACGATTTCTTCCCTGGCCACATCGGGGGTAATAAAGGGGGTAAAACCCCGTTTCTGCAGAATGTCCAGGGCGTAACGCACCAGGCCGAGTTCCAGAAACACCCCTTCGTTCTTGAGGTAGTAGAACTTGGTGCCCGAAACCTTGGTTCCCGAGTCAAAGTCGATAATGTCCAGATCCTGCCCCAGCTTGACGTGATCCGCGGGCACAAAGCCGAATTCCGCGGGTTCCCCCACCCGTTTGATCTCCAGATTGTCCTTGTCCTCTTTCCCGGGCGGGGCCTCCGGGTGGGCCATATTGGGAATCCGGCGGGCCTCGGCATCCAGATCCCGCTCGGTAAGGGCAAGTTCCTGTTCCAGGGCGGCAATGTCTTCCTTGAGCTTCTTCCCCTCTTCGATCAGGGCGTTCCGCCTTTCGCTCTCCAGTTTCCCCTTCATGGCGGCGGCGTTGGCGTTACGCCGCTGCTGCAGGGCCTGCAACCCGCCGCTAAGCTCCGCCCGGCGCTTAAAGAGACGGGCCACCGCGTCCGGGTCGGCTTTCATGTAACGTCCGGCAATGTTTTTCTTCACCGATTCAAGGTTATCAACAATAAAACGGTAGTCCAGCATAATAAGGGGAGTTTAGCATATATCCGCCCGCAAAACCAGGGGTTCTTGGCAGGATAAACGCGCGGGAATTTTCTTTGCC
>JAIRRU010000051.1 GCA_031255815.1 Treponema sp.
GAAACCTCCCCTCCCTCGGCTCGAGCGCCGCCCCGTCCCGGGAAAAAACGCCCGGCAGCCCTTCCTCCTCGCGCCAGGCGTTCACCGCCTCCGCCGCCCTGGCCGCGGCCTCGTGCAGCTGGTACCCCTCGTCCAGATAGAAATTCACGCCCCCCTCCGGGCCGTCCGCCAGGCGGCGGTTCAGTATCCGCTCCTCCACGGCGGCGGCCCCCAGGGCCTCCAGGGCCTCCACGATGTCCGCGCCGCTGGGTTTCAGGGCCCGGGCCTCCGGCGCGGGCTCCACGATGTCCGCCTCGGCCCCAAGTTCCCGCCTGATACGGATCTTGAGCTTCCGCGCCGTGGCCGCCCCGGCGCGGCCGTCCCGGTCGTCGTCCGGGTAAATGTATATCTTCCGGCCCTTCAGGGGGGAGAGATCCACGGAGGAGAGCTTCTTCCCGCCCCCGTTGTACGCCGTATGCACAAAGGCCGGCAGGGCAGCCCCGGCGGCCTCGGCGCACTTGGCACCCTCGTGGATCACCACCGGCGGATCCGGCCGGGCGGCCAGCAGGTCCCGGTTGTAAAGCCGCACCGGGCAGCCCCTGGACTTCACCGTATGGCCGTCAAACCAGAGGGAGAGGACCTTCTTCTTCCCGTCCGGAAAACAGGATCCCGGATACCGGCACTCGATATACTCAACCTCCCCGGCGGCGTTCTTGTAAGGAAATATTTTCTCTATGGCTATGTCTTCGACTTTAAACACGGCCCGCCCGATACGCCTGAGCCGTTCGTCGGAATACACGTAGGCAAGCGATTCCTCCGGTATCTCCACAAGCCCCGGCGTTTTTACGCCGGGAAGGGAAGAAGGCGCCTCCATCCCCAGCTCCCGGCGTACCATGCCCTGTATTTTGGCGAAGTCCCGCTTAGCGTCCAAGTCGTGGAATTTCGCCGCGAAATCATAAATATCGTGGCTTTCCCCGCAGCCGAAACAGTGATACTGAAGCCTATCCTTATGGAAGGACATGGACGGGGTTTTCTCGTCGTGCCAGAGGCAGCGGATAAACCCCTGTTCGTTTTCCTTTACGCCGTGCATACGGACGTATTCCAGTATTTTTTCTTTCACGGGGTCTTCGTTCATGACGATAATTCCTGAGCATCCTTGATGCGTTCCCGGATCTCCTGTTCCTTGTGCCAGATCCATCCGTTCCGGTACCCCCGCAGCTCGGCAAGCTGCTTAAGGGTAAAGGTGTCCACCACGCTGCGGCCCTCGTTGATCTTCCAATATACCCAGAGGGGGCTGTAGTTAAGCCGTACCGACATATCGTTAAGTTTTTTGATGTTCGCTATTTTTTCCGGGACGGTAAAATCGTCCCACCGGACGGCTATGCCCTCGGCCTCCCGGTAGACCTGTTTTTTCGACAGGTTTACCAGTTCCCCTTCCGTAACGTCTATGCCGTCTTTGGCCGTGTATCCGCGCCTCACAATTTCTTTCGGGCAGTCGGGGGAAGAACGGGACAGGCAGGTATCGGAGAAATAGTAAAGCGGGGCCCCGCAGAGCATCCCCGCGTCAAAGAGGCAGCGCGGGGTTTTCCGTTTGGATTTATTGATACAGGCGTGTTCGTTGCTGTACAGGCAGCGTACGATTTTCCTGCCTTCAAAATCCCATTTTATAATTGGATCCTCGAAAATATGGTTGTAACCGTTATGGCCGTAGCGGCCGCCGCGGCCGTCGTCCGGGAAGTTGTAAACCGTCCCGGTGTGGTCGACGAAAACCGCCCGGTCTTTCCCGGGATGCCCACGGATAACCCGGCCCACCATCTGGATCCACAGGGGCCGGGAACGGATGTAACGCACGGAAAAAGCGTAGGAAACTTCCGGCGCGTCAAAGCCGTAGGTCAAAAGCGCCGCGTTTACCAGGCCGTCAACGGAGCCGGATTTGAGCCCGCGGATAAGGAGGGAGCGCTCCCGGAGGGGCATTCCCCCGTGGATGAGGCGGAAACGGTGCCCCCGCCCGTTAAGGATGTCCACGCATTTCTCGGCGATATGGATGGTGGGAGCGAAACCTATGGCCAGCCGCCCCTTTCCCAGCCGCTCGTAATAGTCGGCGATATCCCCGTAGATAATGATCTTGTCGAGCTCCTCCCCGGCTTCCGGCCGGTTCCCCGGATCGACGCTCTCGACGCCTTCCAGGGACAGGCCGTAGTAATCGAGGCCGGAAAGCACCCCCTGGCTCTGCAGGTTGGGGATACTCTCCGCCTGGATAAGCGCGTCGTAAAGCCCCGCGCTGGATCGGGCGGTTTTGGTGAATTTGAGGGGCATGCCGTCACCCCGTTCCGGGGTGGCCGTCATGCCGATAACCATGGCCTCGGGAAAGTAAAACGCTATCTTCCGCTGCTGCTCAAGGGCCACGTGGGCCTCGTCAAAAAAGATTACGTCCGGAGGCGGATACCGGTTGAGCCGCCGGACGACAGTATCCCTGGAAACCACGCAGACCCGGCACCACCCTTCCTTGAGGGAGGCGCTTATCTCCCCGTGGGGCACCCCGAAAGCGGCCAGGGTCTCCCTGGCCTGAACGATAAGCTCGAGACGGGGTACGCAGAACCACACCCGCTTGCCGTTTGAGTAGATCGATTTCATGATCTCGGCGGCTATGGCGGTCTTTCCCCCCCCGGTGGGAACGCATAGGCATACCCGCAGCGCCCCGCACTGGAACGCGTCGCGGATAACGCCTATAACGTCCGCCTGGTATTTGCGCAGTTCCATGCCGGCCGTTTAAAACGGTATCGCCTTCTTCGGAGCCGGCGCCGGAGCGGCCGCCGGCGCCGGGGTTTGAGTCCGGGCCGGAGCCGCCAGGCTTGCCACTCCGGGCCCCGGCTGGGCCCCCAGGGAGGTTTTCGGGCTCCGGTAATGGGACACCCGGTTGTACGTCCGGCCGTTATACTCCTCCCCCTCCTTGACGACGATGATCCCGGGTTTGCCGATCCAGTTTTTAATGTTCTGCTCCCCGTAGGGAATTTTAAAACTGGTCTGCAGGTTCTTGAGCTTCGAGGCGGCGTATTCCCCGTCCACGATATAATCCCGGATCTGCATGCCCTGCTCGTTCCCGAAGGTGATTTCAAGCATGTCGTTGCCGTTCTTCGACGTCTTTTCCACCACCCCGATAATCCGGGCCGGGTTGTCCCCCACCGGAAACTGGTTGAATTCCCCGGCCGCCTCCTGGGCGGACTCGATGGTTTGCGGATCGTACTTGTTCAAAAAACTCATTACGCGGCCCCCTTCTTTGTTTTGATCTTTTTGTCGATGTTGTAGTACTCGCAGATCCTGGTATCGATAAGGTTAAGATCGTTGGGTACCAGGTCTTCCTCGAACATCCCCAGGGGGCTCTTTACCGTGTCGCTGCCGGAATTGTGGGTGGTAAAGTAATACTGCCCGTCCCGTACCACGGTTTTGAGAACGATGGTAAAAAGGCCCTCCACGGTGATCTTCTCGTCAAGCAGCTTGCCGATGGTCTTCACTTTTTCGTAGCCGGCGTTGTCCCGCTCGATGTGGGAAAGAAAGTACACCCGTTTTTCGTCGGGCATATCCTCCAGGGCGCTGATTACGTTGTAGTACCCCAGCGCCATGTCCGTGAATTTCTGGTAGCCCAGTTCCCCCGCCCGGCTCATAAACTGCCGGGCAAGAAGATACTGCATGTCGTCAACGATTATAACGTCGGCGCCGCAATCCTTCAGAATTTTCGCGATCTCGTCGCAGTTATCCTCCTTAATGGTTTTAAAAACTGATTTGAAAGGCAGGCGTTTCCCGGTAACGTTGATTACCCCTGTCTTGTCCGGATCGAGAGTGCGGATACTGGTGGATTTACCGGTCCCGCTCTCTCCCACGATAAGTATTCCTAACGCTGGCATTTTTTTACCCCCGCGCCGTAAAATAACCCGCCGATCAAAGCGGCGGTTAGTTCCCCTTCGATAAGTCTCCCGGCCGCCTCCCCGCGGAGGCCGCCCGATTTATACCGCTGCGCCATAAGCGCCCGGAACAGGGCCGGGGATTTCACCCGGGCCCATCCGCGCAGTTTTTCCATCATGAAATCAAGCAGCTCCTCCGGGGTGTACCCGGGAACGGCCTTGAGCGCCTCTATCCCCTCCGGATACAGCGTTTTTAGCGCCCGGGCGATTTTGTGTTCGTCCGGCTCGTCCGTCCGGTAATTCCGGGCCTCCCTCAAAACCGCGTCCCAGTCAAGCGGGTTATCCACGGATGACGCCCCGTTCCTTCAGCTGTTTTTCCAGGGACAAAACGCTGTCGGCCACGATGCCCACGGCGCCAAGGCCGTTCACCCGGTCGAGAAATTCCCGCTGCCGGGGGGACGGCTTTTTCCCCGGTTTTTTACATTCCACGTACAGCGCCCGGCCGTCCGGACACACCCCCGCTATGTCCGAGGATCCGGGAAAGCCGTATCTGAT
This sequence comes from Treponema sp., assembly GCA_031255815.1. The sequence continues at coordinate 4,434 of JAIRRU010000051.1, forward strand.
AAAACGGTCTTTAATCTTGTATGCCCCCGTATTGTTCCGGTAGTGGAAAATCCCGTGGACGGAAAGAAACTGGCAGGCCGCGTTAAGCACCTCCGATTCGGTGGTCAATACCGAGAGCGTATTATTGTCCATTCTTTTTCTTGCCGGCCTCCGCGATTGATTCTTTTACGGCTTCCCGGTACAACTCCTTGGCCTCGTCCGGAGAGAGTCCCGCCCAGCGCAGGAAATCACAATTCTTGATATTATCAAGCGGCGGGACCTCGTATTCGTTGGTCTGGAAAGCGTACATGAGGGCGAAGAGTTTTTCCCGGGGGAGGGCCGCGGCGGTCTTAACGTTCTCCTCCGGTTCTTTCGAGTAACCGCTTCCAATGAAATATTCGAAAATCTTTTTACCGTGTTCTTTATCGTGGGAGAAAATTTTATCGCGAAGAAAATTTTCAACCTCGTTCCCGGCCGGTTCGGCGGCCGCCTTCCGTTCCGTAATTTTAAGGAAAGCTTTTTTCCTCGCCGTGTTGTTAAAATTACAGGATTCCAGTTTCTTGTTCGCTTTCAGCGCTTCCGCGGTTTCCCGCGCCTCCGCCCTGGGAAGCCCCAGCAGTTTTACCGCGGGGGCGTAAGGGTTTTCTTTCCGGGATTTTTTTTCTTTTTTCTCTTTCCAGTAGCCGGGCCGGAAGTCCGTATCCGTGATACTGACAAGCCAGCAGGGGGCTGCCCCGCCGTCTTCTTTTTCTAAAATATTCGTGTATTGATACGGTTTTATCTCGTAGTCCGCGCCGTTAATACGCGCCGATTTGCCCAGGATGTTTTTAAGCTGCCCGGTATTATCCACCAGGATAAGCGCGCCCGCATGACCGGGATGTTCCTTTCCGGCGTCTTTCAGCCGCGTTTCCAGCAGTTTGATTATTTTTCCCAGATAACATTCGTGGTTAAGGCACCGGTCGTTGTCCCCGTCCAGTTCCGGGAACAGCGTTTTATCGCCGAACCGGGTGCGGGTTTTGCAGCCGGCGCAGTTTTTGTCCGCCAAAAAATCGTAAAGAAGATCGTATTTAAGTTCCCGCATAAACTGGTAAATCTCCCAGTCTTCGACGGCCCTGTCTTTTTTGTGCAGCTCGTAAAATTTTTCGAGCGTCTCTTTGTTAAATCCGCTCAGCATGGCCGCCGTATGGAGCCTTATCCTGCCTTCGCGGAACATCGCCTGGATCTCAGGGGTAAGATCCAGCAGCCTGACGCGCTGGTAAATATCCGGCACTTTGCGGTCGTACCGTCTGGCCACGTCCTTAACCGTCTCTGTTTCCAAAAGTTTGGAAAAAACCGCCGCTTCGTCCAGCGGGTTCATGGGGAGCCGGTTTACGTTTTCCGAAAGGGATATTTCTTCGGCGTTTCCAGCCGTCGTCATATCCTCGACGATGGCCGGGATGGTTTTCCATTCCAACCGTTTCACCGCCTCAAGCCGCCGCCGGCCGGTTATCAGCCGGTAGTTTTTCCCCGTTTTGTACACCTGAACCGGCGTCTGAAGGCCGATGCTGTCAATGCTCTCCGCCAGGATGCCGATGTCTCCCTGGCCGCCGTTCACACGGTCGTCCTGGTAAGCAATTTCGCTGATGTCAATCAGCTCCAGTTTCCGCATAATTATTCCTCCTGATATTTTCTACGCCCGAAAAGGCTTAGGATTTTTGTTTTTATTCCCTCGGCTCCCATGCGGTCACGATGTCCACGATCTGCTTTGCCGTCTTCCGGCGCGTCTTCGTGTCGCCAGGTGCGCTGCTGGACCAGCGTTCATACGGCGAATTGTCCTCGCCGCACCCGCACCCCGCCGCCTCCAGCGGGCAGTAATAGCAGTAGTCGGACACTTCGCAGATCGGGCACTCGCCTCTAAGTTCTTCTATTTCGGAATACAATTCCTCCG
>JAIRRU010000138.1 GCA_031255815.1 Treponema sp.
AACCGGAGCGCCTCCCGTGGCAATAGAGTCTTCCGAAAGAGCGCTAATACTCATCCAGGAGGCCATGTCATAAACATCAATAGGAACCGGAGCGCCTTCGCGGACAGCCTGGAAAAAAGCCGAAAACTCCAGCCAGTCCATTCCGTCGTGGCCGCCCTGTATGCCTTCATTAAGGTACCGCTTCCAGATGGGATGTTCGTAACCCTCAAAATACGAATCGGCGTTGCCCCAAAGCCCCTTTCCGTTGAATTCGAACTTCTGGTGCTCGCTGTCCAGAAAAACGCTCCGGGTGTCCTCAAAAAACATGCCCTTTGTCCCGCGCACCTCGAAACCCCGGGAGTAAGATCGCGGCAGCGTGGTATCCAGGATCAGCGTTATCGTTTCGCCCCGGGCGCAGGTAATCACTGTCGTAACAATGTCGCCCTGAGCTATGCGCCCGGCGTCCTGCCCGCCGCGATCCGCGATATAATGACGCAGCCCTGCCGCTTTTGACGCAACGGAATTAAGCTTCAGCATGCGGTTCCCGCGATTGATATCCAGGACTTCCGCAATAGGCCCCAGCTCATGGGTGGGATAGTTTTCGCAGTTCCGGCAGAGGTATTCGTCAAGCCGGTAATGCCTGTTTTTATGGCCTTCGGCTATTTCTTTCCGGAGATCGTGGCGGTAACCGCCGGAACAATGAACGATCTCTCCAAAGAGGCCCTGCCGCACCATATTCAGCACCATGAGTTCGTAGCGGCCGAAACAGCAATTTTCCAAAAGCATGCACTGGGTACCGGTTTCTTCGTACACGCGCACTAAACGCCAGCAGTCGTCAATTGAATAGGCGCCGCCGACCTCAACGGCGGTATAGATTCCGGCTTTCATGGCGGCGCAGGCGATTTCTATATGAGGCGTCCAGCCGCTGGAAATGAGAACGGCATCAAGCCCTTTAAGACCGATGACTTCCCTGTAATCGCCGCTTATAAACGGGCGGGGCTGCCCGGCCTTTTCAACCTTTGCCGCGGCTTCCCCGCGCCGATCCTCGTACAAATCGCATACTGCGGCAACCTTCACTTCCTTACGCGGGAGTATGCAAGCCTCCATCAGGCCGGCCCCCCTGCCGCCGAGGCCGATTATTCCAATGCTGATTGTTTCCTTCATAAAAACGCTCCCCTGCAACCGCTTAAAAATGGCAAAATGCAGAGCATTCTGCAGGACTTGTCCGGGAACCAGCCGGGTTCTTGAACACGCCTATTATTGATTATAATAAAGTTTTTAAACAACAACCGCTTAATAATGGGCATTTCCCAAAACCCGGTTGGTTTCGGAAAATGCCCTTGAAAAAGCGGTCTAAAGCCCGCTTTTTCCCATAAATTCAAGGCAGCTTTCCCAGAAGCTGAAGTTTTGGGAAAGCCTCCTACCCGATTGATAAACTTGTTGATAAAATCCAAGGCCGCCGGATAAAACTTGGTAAGAACCGCGGTGATAAGGCCCTGCGGTTCCGCTTATCCGGCGGTTTTGCGTGATGCGGGTACGGCATATCGAATTCCGGCCGAAAGCCCGGCCGGTTCCTAAAGCTCCCGCGGGTTCCCCAGCCGCTTGTTCCGCTGTAAAAGCAGAAAGTCCGCCAGAACCAGGGCGGTCATGGCTTCCACCACCGGCACGGCGCGGGGGGCTATGCATACATCGTGGCGCCCCTGGATGACCAGATCCCGCTCAGCGCCGAGCCGGTCCACGGTTCGCTGTTTTTTCGCGATAGAGGGAACGGGTTTAAAGGCCACGGTGAAGGAGAGGGGCATGCCGGTAGAGATCCCCCCCAGCACGCCCCCGGCCTTATTGGTTTTCCAGTGCAGGCTGGGGACGCTGGGTGTGGCGGTGGCTAAGTCAGGGACAACGGCGGATACGGGGCGATCGTTCTGCTCCGATCCGAAGCTGTCCGAACAGGCGAAGCCCGTGCCGAACTCCACGCCCTTGGCGGCGCCCAGGGAGAGCATGGCGGCGGCGATGCGGGCGTCGAGCTTGTCGAATACCGGCTCCCCCAGCCCGGGCGGGATCCCCCGGCTAAGGCAGGAGATCCGGCAGCCCCCGCTGTCCCCCTCCTGCCGCAGCTTTTCCAGCTTAGCCAGGGTCTCCCGCGCCGCCTCCCCCTGGGGCATACACAGGGGGTTCCGCTCAATCTCGTCCCAGTCGAAGCCCTCCTCGTCGGGGCCGGGGGCGCTTATCCCCGCGGCGGCGGCGGTCCAGGCCCGGATCGTTACCCCCTGGGCCGCCAGAAACTGTTTCGCCACTGCCCCGGCGGCTACCCGGCCCAGGGTTTCCCTGGCGGAGCTGCGGCCGCCCCCCCGGTGATCCCGGAAGCCGTACTTGGCCTCCCAAGTCCAGTCCGCGTGACCGGGCCGGTACAGATCCCGCAAATTATCGTAATCCCCGGAATACTGGCCGATGTTCCGTACCAGAATGGCAATGGGGCTTCCCAAGGTCTTTCCCTCGAACAAACCGGAAAGGATCTCCGGCTCGTCCGCCTCAACCCGGCTGCTGGAAGGCCCGCCGCCGCCGGGCCGCCTGCGCCGGAGTTCCGCCGCGACATCCTCCGCCGAAAGGCTGAGGCCCGCCGGGCATCCGTCTATCACACAGCCAAGCGCCGGCCCGTGGGATTCCCCGAAGGTAGTAACCCGGAACAGCTCTCCAAAAGTATTACCGCTCATAAGACTAGGCACTCCAGTATTGGCGGATTGCCGATCCCCTCTGCGGGAAACAGCCTTCCGGTTTTCCGATCAGGGCTCCGCCCGGACAGGCAGCGCCTCTCTACAATGCAGACGCAAGAGCTTGTTTCAAAACCAACCGGGTTTTGGAACAGCCGCGCATTTATGGACAGACACTGGATAAATTGTGGTAGAATGATACGTTAAAGAAGAACCGGGCGCAAGCTGGTTTGCGGCGGCTGTCCGGAAGGGGAGGAATCATGCGGAAAAAAATGAAAGTGGCGGTAATGACCGGTATCGGCAAAATGGACTTTGAGGAACGGGACATTCCGGAACCGAAACCCGGCGAGGCGCTGGTAAAGATAGAGTACGTGGGGGTCTGCGGTTCGGATCTTCATTATTACGAAAACGGCAGGATCAGCGATTTCGTGGTGAATCCGCCTTTCGTGCTGGGCCACGAAAGCGGCGGGGTGGTGGTGGAAGCAGGTTCCGGGGTAAAGCATCTGAAGCCGGGAGACCGGGTGGCCCTTGAGCCGGGAAAAACCTGCGGCCATTGCGAGTTCTGCCGGACCGGCCGTTACAACCTCTGCCCGGAGGTGATCTTTTTCGCCACCCCGCCGGTGGACGGGGTCTTCCAGGAGTACGCGGCCCACGAAGCGGCTCTCTGTTTCAAGCTTCCCGAAAAGGTCAGCACCCTGGAAGGCGCCCTGATCGAGCCCCTGGCGGTGGGTTTTCATGCGGCCATGACCGGGGGCGCGCGGATAGGCCAGACGGCTCTGGTAACCGGATCGGGCTGCATCGGCCTGGTGTCCATGCTGGCCCTCAAGGCCCAGGGGGTTTCCCGGGTTTACATTACCGATGTGGTAGGCAAGCGGCTGGAAAAGGCGAAAAGCCTGGGGGCTGAGGAGGCGATCAACGTTACGGAAAGGGACGCGCTTAAGGCGCTTGCGGAAAGGGAAGGGGGCCTGGATCTGGTAATCGAAACCACCGGAACCGACGCCGCCGCGGCTCAGGGGATAGGCGCCCTCAAGAAGGGGGGAACCATGGTCTTCGTGGGCTACAGCAAGACCGGTTCCATGACCCTGCCCATGGGCATGGCCCTGGATAAGGAGCTTACGCTGAAGACGATTTTCCGCTACCGCCATATCTACCCCCTGGCCATAGACGCGGTTGCCCGGGGGGCGGTTGACATCAAGAGTATCGTTACGAATCTGTTCGACTTTGACGACATCCGGAACGCCATGGAGCGGAGCGTCCGCGACAAGGCGGAGATAGTCAAATCGGTTATCAAAATCGCCCGGTAGCCGGAAGGCCCCCGCGGGCAGCGGGGAAAAGCCGGGCCTTCGGGTGTCAAACCGAAGCGATAAACTCCAGCATCTTCTCCGCCACGGCGCGGGGTTTTTCCTGATGGGGCAGGTGCCCCGCCTGGGGGATAAGGGAAAAACCCGCATCGGCCCGGAGGCGCCGCAGCCGATCCGCCGTGGCAGGGGGGAGTATCAGGTCTCCTTCCCCCCAGATAAGGGAGATTTTACCGGGCCAGGCGGCGATTTTTTTGCCGTAAGCGGAAGCGGCTATCCCGCCGGCCCAGACGAGGGAGCGGAGGGAGTTGAAGTAAGCGTTTTCCTGGCCGCGGCTTTTTACCCGGGCCATAACCCGGTTCCGCAGGAATTCCCTGTCCGCCTCCTCCAGATCGTCAAGGCTGAAGTAGTAGGGCCGCAGGGACGCGCAGGCTTCCTCCGGTTTTTTCCGAAGGGAGCGGTAGTACCCGCGCCCGAAAAAGGGGACGCACTGGAAGGCCAGGCCCGGGTGAAGCTTCCCCTCCATAGGGACGCAGCCGTCTATGAGGATGAGGGCCTTGACCAGATCGGGCCGGGCAAAGGCCGCCCCTTCGGCCACAAGGGCGCCCATGGAGTTCCCCGCCAGAACCGCCGGTTTTTCGGGCCGGGCGCAGAGTTCCAGCAGATCCAGCGCGGCTTTCCGGTGGCGGCGTAAATTCACCCTGCCCCGGCACACCGAACGGCCGAAGCCCGGCAGATCCGGCGCGAGAACCCGGTACCCCTCCCCGCTAAGGAGGGGGATAAGATGCCGCCAGGAATCCGCCTCATCCCCTAACCCGTGGATCAGGATAAGGGCGCTTTTGTCCGATCCCGCCTTGCTCCCCAGGCCGGGGACATCGTAATAGAAAAGCCTTTCCTCCCGCCCGGCGGAAGCCAGTTCCCGCCCGAAAGCCGCCAGCGGAAGCCAGGGGACGAATGTTACCATTTTCCTCATCTTGTATGAAATTTTACTCCTCCCGGCGCAAAAAAACAAATTTAACCGCAGCCCCCCCGGCAATCCCCGATTTGCCACGAACCGCACGAACCACACGAACAAAACAGAGGGCTTTCCCTCTAACCTGTGCCTTTCGCCCCCGGCCATGCTAAGAATCAGGCGGAATCAGGGCCCCCAAACCAAAATTTCGTGAGGTTCGTGTGAAATCAAGCCAATCTTCCGGGGACAATCCCGCAGATCAAGCCGCCGCAGGTCTTGTTGGTGTGGTTCGTGGTAAAAACAAGTCCCGCGCGTTTTCCTGCCCGGCGGCAATTTTCAATTTGCCACGAACCACACGAACCACACGAACCGCACGAACCGCACGAACAAAACAGGGACTTTCCCCCTTGCTTTTTATTCTATACCGATGTATAGTGTCCCTATGACCCGGACAACAAGCGCCCCTTCGG